>VAWT01000162.1 GCA_005883415.1 Actinomycetota bacterium
AGCAGATACGCCGCGACGCCCGCGCCGGCGAGAACGACCGCCGCCACCAGCGCCCATAACCAGTTCCTGCCCCGGCGCTTGCGAGGCGCCTCGGGCTCGCCGGGCGGCGGCCCGCCACCATCTTCCGCGGCTGCTTCCCCGGAAGGCGGGGGCATTTCGGCCCCAGCTTTCGCGTCTGCTGGGGCTGGAATGCCCCCGGCGGCCGCTCCCGCGCCGACTGCCAGTCCTGCGGCTCCCGCTGCCACGGCGGCCATCGAGGCGGTCCGCTGCCCGGTCGCGCCCGAGACGATCGCCGCCTTGGCGTGCTCGAGCGCCGCGATGAACTGGTCTGCGTCCGCGGGCCGGTCGGCGGGATTCTTGTTGAGCGCCCACATCACGACCTGCTCCAGCTCCACCGGGAGGTTCGGGTTCACGGTGGTGGGAGCGGTCGGCGCCTCGGACACGTGCTTGATGGCGATCGTCACCGCCTGGTCCCCGTCGAACGGCACGTGACCGGTGAGCATCTCGTACAGCACGACGGCGATCGAGTAGAGATCGGAGGAGGCGCTGACCGCGTGTCCCTGTGCCTGCTCGGGCGAGAGGTACTGCGCGGTGCCGAGGATCGAGCCGGTCTCGGTCATGTCCGAGGCGCCGGCGCGCGCGATCCCGAAGTCCGTCACCTTCGCCTGATCGGATTCGCCAACGATGACGTTCTGGGGCTTCAGATCGCGGTGGATCACGCCGTGCCGATGCGCGAACCGGGCCGCCTTCAGGACCTGCATCGTGATGTCGATGGCCCGCACGGGGTCGAGCGGCGCCTCGTCGCGGATCAGCTGCTTGAGCGTCCGCCCCGGGACGTACTCCATCGCGATGTAGTACGTGCCGTCGTACCCACCGCGGTCGTAGACGCCCACGACGTTCGGATGTTGAAGACCGGCGGCAGCCTGGGCCTCACGCCGGAAGCGCTCCACGAAGTCGGGATCCTCGGCGAAGCGTCGGTGCAGCAGCTTCAGCGCGATCTTGCGCCCCAGCTGCTCGTCCTCGGCGAGATACACGTCCGCCATCCCGCCCGAGCCGAGGCGAGAGACTACCTTGTAACGGTGGTCGATGAACGAGCCGATTACAGCGTCAGGCATCTCACTGGCCCCCTGATAACAGGGTCTGGATCACGGCCTTGGCGATCGGTGCGGCGATCGTCCCGCCGAACCCACCCTGCGACTGATCGACGGTGACCGCCACGGCGACGGTCGGATTCTCGACCGGCGCGAAACCGATGAACCACGGCTGATTCAAATTTGAGTTCGCCGGCCCGATCGAGGCCGTACCGGTCTTACCGGCCACGCTGATGCCGCCCAACTGCGCCGGCGTGCCCGTCCCCTCTTCGACGACGTTGCGCATCATCTGCGTGATTTCCCCAGCCACGGATTGCTTCATCACCTGGCTGTAGACGCTCGGCTTGATCGTCTCGACAGTGCGGCCGGTCTGGTCGACGACGCGGGACGTGAAGTGCGGCACCATCAGCTTCCCGCCGTTGGCGACCGCCGAGGCGACCATCGCCATCTGTAGCGGCGTGACCAGGAGGCCGCCCTGCCCGATCCCGATCCGGCCGATGTCCTCGCTCGGACTCGCCGGCGGGTACGGCCGCGACGGCTTGGTCGGCGTCCACGGTTGGCTGGGGTTCAGCTCGTCGGGGGGGTAATCGAGAGGGGGCCTTGCGTAGAAGCCGAACCGTCGCATGTAGTTGGTCATCGTTGTGCGACCCACGCTCTCGGCAACCTGGGCCCAGATCGTGTTGATCGAGTACGTGAGCGCGGTCGTGAGCGACTGGGGACCCCACGACTGGTTGCCATCGTTCGACAGCGGTACCCCAGAGACGTTGATCGGCGAGTTGCCGTTCACCGTCGAGTCAGGCGCGTACTTGCCGCTGTCGATCGCGGCCGTGTCGGTTACCACCTTGAAAGTCGAGCCCGGCGGGTATGAGGCCTGCGTCGCGCGATTGAAGGTCGATACGCCCGGCGCGTCAACGTTGTTGTCGTTGTACGAGGGGTTGGCATACATCACCTTGACCGCTCCCGTTTTCGGGTTGAGGGCGACGACGGATCCGGCTTGACCGGAGAGCTGCTGAACGGCGACCTGCTGGGCCTTGGGATCGAGTGTGGTGTACACGTCATCGCCGACCCGCTGGGAGCTCGTCTGCCCGAAGACCGACGACAGACCACTCTGCAGGCCGCGCAGCTCGTTTCCGCGCGATCGCTCGAGCCCGGCTGACCGGCCTTGGGTAGCGATCGAGTAACCGACCGCCTGCGCGAACAGCGGGCCGGTGGGATATGTGCGCTTCCAGGTATGGGCCACCGCCGGCACCGACTTCGCTAAGACCGAGCCGTCGTCGGCGAGAATCCTTCCGCGCTTGATCTTCAGCTCGTCGATCAGCGTGCGGCTGTTGAGCGCGTTGTTGTTCAGCGACTTGGCGTCGAACACGGTCCAGCGCGAGGTCCAGATCAAAAGCACGGCGAACAGCGCCACGGTCAGGGCGAACAACCGGATGATGGGGACGTTCACGCCGGCCTCCGCGCCCGATCCGAGACCAGCAGTATCAGCGCCAGCAGGACGAAGTTGGCGAGGATCGACGATCCTCCGTAGGAGATGAATGGCAGCGTGACTCCGGTCAAGGGGATCACGCGTGTGACCCCCCCGACGATCACGAACACCTGGAGCGCGAACATGGCCGTCAGGCCGGTGGCCAGCAGTGTCGAGAACGAGTCACGCGCCAGCATGGCCACCTTGAAGCCTCGCCAGATGAACAGCAGGTAGGTGAGCAGCACCGCCGCCGCGCCGAACAGGCCCAGCTCATCGGTGATCACCGCGTAGATCATGTCGGTCTGCGGCGCGGGCAGCAGCGGGCCACCACCGGGAATCGTCAGCACCGCCTGACCGAATCCCTGTCCGAACATCCCGCCGGCGGCCTGGGCGAATACGGAGTTCGCGATCTGGTAGCTGCCCAGCGGGGCGTGGTAGAGCGTGGCGTTGAAAGGGTGCAGCCAGGTCTCGATCCGCGCGTGGACGTGCGTGATGTGCGTGCCTAGGTACCAGAAGCCGATGGCGGCCGCGATCAACCCGATCACGACGAATGACACGCGGTTGGTGGCCACGTACAGCATCGCCAGCAGGGCGCCGTAGAACATGACCGACGAGCCGATGTCTGAGAGCACGACCAGGATCCCCATCGCCAGGCCCCAGATCAGCAGTACCGGCCCGAAGTACTTGAGCGGCGGCAGCGTGATGCCCGCGATCCGCCGGGCACCCATCACCAGCACCTGGCGAGTATCGCGCAGGTAGCTGGCCAGGAAGACGACCAGTCCGATCTTCGCGAACTCCGGCGGCTGGAACACGAACAGGCCGGGAATCCGGACGCCGAGATAGGCGCCGTTGGCCGAGTAGCCGATTCCCGGCAGCCGCGGGAGCACGAGCAGCACCAGCGAGACGGCCATGATCAGGTAGCGGTAGCGCTCGAGCTTGCGGTAATCCCGGAAGATCACGATCGTGGCCGCAAACAGGATCAGCCCGAGCACGAACCACTGCGCCTGTAGGCGCGCCTGGGTGGAATCGATCCGGTAGATCATCACGATCCCGAAGCTCGCCAGCACCGCCGCCAGCGGGAACAGGTAGGGATCGGCGTGGGGCAGCGTCGCCCTGATGAACACATGTCCGGCAACGCACAGGCCGAGGAAGATCGCTCCGTAGGTGAGCGACACGTTCGAGAGCGCGTTTGAGCGCTGGATGAACACCCCGGCGAAGCCGGCTGTCACCAGCAGCGAGGCCGGAATCAGAGCCAGTAGCTCGCGGTTACGTTCGCGCATAGCTCATTTCGCCAGCTGCCCAAGCTCCAGGGCTCGCACGATCCCAGCGGCGTCCGACTCCGACCGCAGGTCGTTGTTGAACACAGCCGACCTGCGGTCGGGAGGAACCAGCGACGCGGGCACGCCCGAGACGTAGAAGGTCTCGTAAAGATGGATGCCCGCCGGCAGGTCGTACGGCAGCCCCCGGTAGATCGTGACGATCCCGTTGGCGTTTGTGCCGATGAAATACAGATTCCGAGTGGCCAGATAGCCGCCGGCGATGATCAGGGCCAAGACGATCACGACGGCGATTAACGCCGCTACTGCTTTGTGCCGTCTAAGCAAGTGCCGCCGCTCACGGACCACCCCGGACGTCACCGCGGCTTCGCCCGAGTGGCGCCCGGCGCGGATCCGTGGCGCCGGTTCAGCCTTGCTGACGCCGGAAGCGCCCGTCGCCCCGGACGCGCTACGAGCTACGGCCGGGGCCCCAACCATCGTCGGCTGGTCCACAACGCCGTCTACGCCGCCCTCCACGTCCTCCACGCGGAACAGGACGACGGTGATGTTGTCCCGCCCGCCGGCGGCGTTGGCCTCGTCGATCAGACCCTGGGCTGCCGCCTTGAGACTGTCGCTGGAGGCGAGGATCTCCTCGACGCGCTCCTCGGAGACCATCGACGTCAAGCCGTCGCTGCACAGCATCAGGACGTCACCTGCCCGCACCGGATAGGTCCAGGTGTCGACCTCCACTTCGGGCTCCGGGCCCAGTGCCCGCGTGATGATCGACCGCTGCGGGTGCTCGGCCGCCTGCTCCTCGGTCAGCTTGCCGCGGCGGACGAGCTCGTCGACCAGCGAGTGATCCTGCGTCAGCCTCCGCAACGAGCCGCCTCGGAACAAGTACGCGCGACTATCGCCGACGTGCGCGATCGTCAGGGTCGAGTCATCGAGGTAGGCCGCCGTCAGCGTCGTTCCCATCCCGGCCCGCTCGCGCTCGGAACGGGAGACGTCGAAGATGCGCCGGTTTGCTTCTTGAGCGCGGCTCACCAGCCGCTGCTCGGCTGTGCCGGAGTCAGGCAGTCCCTGAGCGAACGCCTCTACTGCGATCTGCGAGGCGACCTCGCCTGCCTGGGCGCCGCCCATTCCATCGGCGACAACGAACACCGGCGCCTGGGCCAGCGCCGAGTCCTCGTTCTCGCGGCGCTGTCGGCCGGTATCACTCTTCGCGATCGTGTCAGCGGCTCGGAGCAACTTCCCTCGGTTCTTGCAGGTAGGAGAACTCCGAATCGCCGATCCGGATCCGGTCGCCGTCGTGCAGCGGCTGCGGACCGGTCAGTAGCTCGTCGTTCAGATATGTCCCGTTCGTCGAGCCAAGATCCTCGATCACAACGACCGGACCCTGTCGCGAGATTCTCGCGTGGCGAGTGGAAGCGAAGGGGTCGTCAAGCCGGATCTCGACGTCCCCTCGGCCGAGGGTCACGGCTTCGTCGAGCCCGTATGCCACGCCGGATTGGTGCCCAGGGGCCCGCTCGACCAGCAGCTTGGGCTCCGCGTCGATTCCGGCGTCGATGAGGGCGTCCGCCGCCGAGTACATCCCGGTTGCGTCCTCGGGCCGCTGCTGCTCGGGGCTAGCGACTCCCCGCCGGCCCCGCCTCAAGTCCCGGATAGCGCTCCACGCCACCCACATCAGGAAGAGGTACAGCACGACTAGGAACGCGAACTTGAGTCCCACCGATACGGGCTCGAGCATCCGCTTCCTCCACGTCACTCGAGCTCGAACGTCATCACGGATGTGCCGAGCTACGACGTCGCACCTGCTGCTGCGACCGAGCGTGACGCCCGTGGGCCCGACCAGCAGACGCCTACCGTCTAACACCAGGAGCACGGTCTCGTGCCGCTCCCGAGCCCGCTCCTCGAGCGGCTCGGCCACGCGTCCGGCGGCGCTGTACACCATCGTCCGGCCGCTCTGTTCCGCGGGTGCCGGGGCCGGCTCGGCCTCCTCGTCGGGCTGGACGACCCGGGTCTGGATCCCAAACTCCCCGAGTCCCAGCCGATCGTCCGTCTCGAACTCGATCGTCGGGCGGGAGAGCATCACCAACCGCTCGCGGCGAGCGTGCTCGAGCAGATATCCGGCCAGCTCGCTGGCCAGCGCGTCCTCGTAGTCGGCGAAGCGCTGACGGTCGCGCGGGGAAAGGAACACGCGGTACTCGTTGGGGACGTATGTCCGGGAGACCGAGAACGATTTGTGCTCCTCCATCTCGCGGGCCAGTTTCCGGGCGATCTCCACTGGGCGCACCTCGGACCGGAAGGCACGGCTGAAGGTGCCTTCGACCAGGCCAGCGATCTTTTCCTCCAGGTTTCTGAGCACACTCATACGACGCCGCGGGGCGGCACGGTGATGCTACGGAATGCCGGCCTGAGGTTCGTTCGAGCGGGACCTCTGCCGCCAAGCGGCAGCTGCTGATGGGCAGAGGGCGACGACAGCGGCGGCGACAGCGCCGATAACTGCAGTGCGTGGGGCCGAGAGCGCCGAGCCAGCCCCGGCCGCGTGCATCGCGAGCTCCGTTGCGGATACGACGACCGCCGTCCAGCCCGCGACGCGGACCGCATCGAGCGCGAATGAGCGGCGCTTGACCAGATACGGAAGCGCGACGGCAGCGAGCGCCCAGACGGGAGCGCCGGCGAGCGCGCCCGACCTGGCCAGCGGCACGAGGACGTGGTGGACCGTCTCATGCGCCGATGAGCTCCACACGCTGTGCTGCGGCAGGCCCGCCGGCGCGGGTAGGTAGAGAGCCGCTCCACTCAGCGGGGTTGCAAGCAGCAGCCAAACCCACCCCGCCAGCCCCAGGGCCGCCCGCTGCCATGCGGACCGAGCGCAGGCGGCGAACGCCGGCCAGGCACCTGCCAGACCGACTGCGCCGAGCGCCGGGGCTCCGGCCGCGAGCGGCCACGCAACGCCTTTGCGTAGAAGGACCGACATGGGGACGACCGCGCCTACCAAGATGATTACCGCCTCCCCCGCGTGGCCCCTCAAGGCGGCCGCGGTCGCCAAGGCGGAGATGACCGCGACGAATCCTAGGCGCGGCAGGACGAGGACGAACCCCGCCGCTAAGAGCGCGACCACGGCGGGGGCGACCGAGGGCGGCCCCAATATGCGTCGCGCCAGCCAGGCAGCGAGTAGCGCCATGCAGGCGCAGGCGATCGCACGCTCCTGCCAGCGTGGCGGCGCCCTGCTTTCGGCGACTGCGTCGGGGTCGACGGCTCCCGGAGGGCCAACGACGTCGCGCCTGTGAGCGCCCAGCGCGGCACGAGCTCCCGGCTGCACGCCATCACCGGGCCGAGCTTCCTCGCGGCGAGTAGCGCGCCCTGGCCGCGGGCGCCAGGGCCCTTCCACCACCCCCGGCACGTCTCGCAGCTCCGAAAAACCGCTCGACATTGCTCGCTTGAAGTCCTCGATCGTCCCTCGCTCGCGAGGACGCGGGCGCAGCGCCAGATCGATTCCCTGACCCAGGGCGCGCGGCAGGTCGCGGCGCTGCCGACGCAGCGGGGGCAGATGTGCCCCCAGGCGGGCGGCGCGGTGGCCAGAGGGACCAGGCGCGATCGGGTTCACGCCGGTCAGCGCCTCGTAGCAGACCAGCGCAAGCGTGTATAGGTCCGCGGCGGCCCCGGCTGGGCGTCCGGCCGCCTGCTCCGGCGCCATGTAGGCCGCGGTTCCGACGACGTCGCCCGTGGCGGTCAACGAGTCACCGCCGAGCACGCGCGCCACGCCGAAATCAGTCACCTTGGCCGGGTAGCTGGCGCTGGCGGGTTGGTCAGGCACCAGGATGTTCGATGGCTTGACGTCCCGATGGACGATGCCTTGGGAGTGGGCGTAAGCCAGGGCGTCGCAGAGGGCGATCCCGATGGCCACGATGTCGCGGTCCGAGAAGCGGCCGGCGTCCAGCAGCGCTCCGAGGGTGGCACCGCGGACGAGCTCGGACACCAGGTAGGCAGCTTCATCGTCGGCGGCGGCCTCGTACAAGGTCACGATGGCGGGATGACTGAGCCGGGCGGCGGCCCGCGCTTCACGCTCAAAACGGGCCTCCATGATCCGCTCGCGCGGTACGACCTTGACCGCCACCTCCCGTTCGAGATGGTCATCACGCGCCTGCCAGACCGTGCCGAACGAGCCTGCGCCGAGACGCTCGCCGAGGCGATAGCGCCCGAGCACCAGCGTGTCGAAGGGTCTCGCTCTGGTGGTCGCGTTCGATTGCCGGCGGGCGGTTGGCAGCTGGCTGGCGCGCACTCCCAGTTGTTCCACATTTCTGACCTCGTCCCTGCGGACGGGCACGCCGCGCCGCTACCGGACTTGCATTTTCGCCCGCGCATCTGGTCATACTGCGAGGTTCCCGAATCGCCCCAAGGAGCCACAGCTTGTCGTTCTTCGACGACGCGGATGAGCCGCTGACAGAGCAGCGTACGGCGCGGCGCAGGGGCCGGGCGTCGTCGGGCGGCCGCCGGCCGCCGAGCGGTCCTCGGCGGTCCGGCAGCGACCAGCAGGCGTTCGTGATCAGGCGCGCGATCGCCCTCACCGGGATCGTGATCGTGGTGATTTTGATCGTCCTCGGCGTGCACAGCTGCGAGGTCTCTCAGCGAAACAGCTCGCTCAAGAACTACTCCAACAGCGTTGGCACCCTGATCGCGAAGTCCAATCAGACCGGGAAGACCCTGTTCAACCAGCTCTCCGGCGCGAGCGGGGCCAGCAACGCGACCAACCTCCAGACCCAGGTCAACCAGACCCTGCAGGACACGAGATCACAGCTGAACCAGGCAAAGCAGCTGAGCGTCCCCAACGAGATGAGGGTGGGCCAGCAGGACCTGTTGCTGGCCCTTCAGATGCGGCGGGACGGCGTGAGCAGCATCGCTACGCAGATTCAGCAAGCTCTGTCGAAGGCTGCGAGCGCCGATGCCGCCAAGACCATCGCGGCCGAGATGGCCAGGCTGTACTCCTCCGACGTGGTGTACACCGACTACACCGCGCCGGCCGTGGTCTCCGCTCTTCACGGCGCCGGCATCTACGGCCAGCCGATCGCATCGGGCCAATTCGTCCAGAACATCCAGTGGCTGACGCCCACGTTTGTGGCGGCGAAGTTCGGGGCGGCCCTGCCTGCTACGTCATCCGGTAAGGCGGCACCCGGGATTCACGGCCATGCCATGCAGTCCTGCAGCGTGAACGGAACTGCCCTGGTCGTCGGCGGGACCAACACACTACCCGCCAATCCTCCGCCGACGTTCACCTGCACCTTCACCAACGACGGCCAGAACAACGAGACCAATGTGGTGGTCAAGGTGCAGGTCGGCGGAACCTCGATCAGCGGGCAGTCGATTACCCCCCAGACCGTGCCCGGCCACCAGTACACGGCGCAGGTGCAGCTGAGCTCCGCTCCCCCAGCCGGGAGCTACACGGTCACCGCCACGGTCGAGAAGGTCCCAGGGGAGACCGTCTCCACCCACAACACGCAGACCTTCCCGGTGACGTTCCACTAAGGCGCCTGGGGGAGAGCCCGCCTCCGCCCACGGGTCTCCTATCCTCTCGGCCGTGCCTGGCCCAGCGACGACAGCAGCAGTGCCTCTCTCCGTTATCCACAACCTGACGAGCCTGGCGGGGATCGTGGCCATCGCGGCCGCCGCCGTGGCCGTGATCGGGCTCTTGGTGGCTCTGTCGCTAGCCATCAGGCTGCGGCGGGTACGTTCCGATCAGCTCCTGGTGCTGGGGGACCACCGAGAGGACCTGGTCGCCCACGCGGCCCGGCTGCAGGGCCAGGTTGAAGCCCTTCATCAGTACGTGGAGGACATGGCGGGCGCGCTACAGGACCGCATGGACACGGTCGAGGTGCGACTTGATCGATCGATCGCACATCGGGCGCTGGTCCATTACGACGCCTGGGGGGAGATGTCGGGGCACCAGTCGACATCGATCGCCCTACTGGACGAGACAGGCTCGGGCGTGGTGCTGTCCTCGATCCACCACCGCGACCAGGCTCGCCTGTATGCAAAGCAGGTGACGGACGGCAGCAGCGAGCACGAGCTCTCACCGGAGGAAAACGAAGCGATCAGGCTCGCGCTCGGACGGGCCGGCGATCGAGCGCAGCGCGCATAGCGCCGCGACAGCGCTCCCAGGGACATGCGCGTCGGCTACTTCGGCCCCGAGGGTACGTTCACCCACGAGGCGCTGATCGCCGCCACGCATGGCGCAGACCTCGAGCTGGTCGCGCTTCCCACCATCTACGACACGGTGATGGCCGTTCACGACGGCCTCGTCGAACGAGCTCTGGTGCCGATCGAAAATTCGTTGGAGGGGTCGGTCAATGCCACGCTCGACGCGCTGGCGATGGAAACCGAGGACGTCGCGATCGTGGGCGAGGTCGTCCATCCGATCCGCCACTGCCTGGTCGCCCGAACGGCGCTCGAGCTCGAGGACATCGAGACCGTGGTCTCCCATCCTCAGGCGACTGCCCAATGCGCGCGGTTCATCCGCACCCGGCTTCCTGGAGCCCGGGTTCTGGCCGGATCCTCGACCGCCGACGCCGTCCGGCTGGTCGCCGAGCACGACGGACCATGGGCGGCATTGGGCAACCGCCTCGCCGCCGAGCGCTACGGATGTCTCCTCCTGCGCGCGGGAGTCGAGGACATCGCCGACAACGAGACGCGATTCGTGTGGCTGGGTCCGGTGGGCGCCCCACCCGGGCCGCCGGCCCCGGAAGAGCCGCTGCTCGGTCCGTGGAAGACGGCGATCGTCTTCTGGGGTGTGGGCTCTGAGGCGCCGGGCTGGCTCGTCCGCTGCCTGGCGGAGTTCTCCTCCCGCGCCGTGAACCTGACGCGGATCGAGTCGCGCCCGCGCAAGCAGGGGCTCGGGCGATACATGTTTTTCGTGGATGTCGAGGGTCGTGACGCGGAGCCCCACGTCGCAGAATCGCTGGCGGCGCTCGGGCTGCACGTCGAGGTGCTGAGGGTGCTGGGATCGTTCCCGGCGTGGTCTGGGGCGTGAGCGGTTCGTGCGCCCGGTGCGGCCCTGCGGCGGCCCAAGCGGCGCCCGGCGACCGCCATCAGAGCGTGCCCAAACGCCGGTTCCGTCCGGGCTGTCGCCGGGGCACCCCTCGCTACACTGGCGCCAGCCATGGCCACCGCGGTAACACCAGTACCAGCGCGGTCCGCGTCGCGCGACGAGCACCAGCGACGCGGACCCACGGTTGGCCGGGTGCTCGTTCTCAACGCGACGTTTGAGCCGATCAACGTCTGCACGGTTCGGCGAGCGGTCGTGCTGCTGCTCAAGGAGAAGGCGGAGGTGATAGAGCACGCCGAGTGGGAGCTCCACTCCGCGACCACGACCATGTCCCGCCCGATCGTGATCCGCCTCGTCACATACGTGCGCATCCCCCGGGATACGCACCGCCGCAAGATCACGCGGCGCGCGGTGTTCGCACGCGACAACTGGACGTGCCAGTACTGCGGGTCGCGTGCAAACCTGACGGTCGACCACGTGGTTCCCCGCTCGAAAGGGGGCCCGTCAAGCTGGGAGAACATCGTCGCCTCCTGCGCGCCCTGTAACCGGCGCAAGGGCAACGCGCTGCCGCGCCAGGTCGGGATGCGGCTGCTGCGCCAGCCCCGGACCCCGAGCCCCCACGTGTTCATCCAGGTCGCTACCCCGTCTATCCCGGCGGCCTGGCGAACGTACTTGGCGGCCTAGGGCCCTAGGCCGCCAACCGCTGGGCCGCGCGGGCCTGGGCCTTGGCGCGTTCGACTTCGCGATCCTTGGGCGGCGCGGAGGTCGTCAGGGCGTGGAGCAGTTCTCGGGAGGCCTCCGCGACCGCATCCACGGCGCGGGCGAACGCCTCTTCATTGGCCTTCGACGGCTTGGTGAAGCCACTGACCTTCCTGACGTACTGAAGGGCAGCGCCCTGCACTTCCTCGTCGGTAGCCGGTGGATCAAAGTTGTAGAGAGTCCTGATGTTTCGGCACATGGGTCAAGAGTAGCCGCCACGGGAGCCAAACACGTGCCCCATCTCTAGCACGAAGGGCGCCGCACAAAAGCGGCGCCCTTCGCGTGACAGTTGGCTGCCCTGAACCGAGGCGAGCAGTACTGCTGCCGGAGGGACTAGTCCCGGCGCCCACCACGACGGTGTCTCGGGGGGACTCCGCTAAGCGGGGTCAGCCTCCGGACCTAGCGGCCGGACACCTCCAGGGTCCCTAAGGAATACTTCAGCCGGACCACCTCCTTTCTCTGGTGATCCTCAGATTACAAGGTCGCGCAACGGAAAATAGGATGGGTCAACGGATCCCCGCCCATCGGCACGCTGCGCTTCGCGCGAGTGCCTCCGGTCGGGAACACCGTCGCCCCCGTATAAGCCCCAATTAGGTCTCGGCGGGCTCGCTGCCGTCCTCGGCGGGTTCGTCCCCATTCTCGCCGTTCAGGACCTTGGCAGCCGTATCGGCATCGGACTCGACGATCAGCGCGACGGCGCTTACCTGGTCGTCGTCGCGGATGTTCATCACGCGGACGCCCTGGGAGGCGCGGCCGTAGCGGTTGATGCCGCGCACGGAGGTGCGCTGGACCATCCCGTTCTGGGAGATGAACACCAGCTCCTGGTGCTCGCGGACGACGAGCGCCCCGGCCAGCTGTCCCTTGTTCTCTGTCAGGGTGATCGTCTTGACGCCCATCGCGCCGCGGCCCTTCACGGGATAGTCGGGGATCGGCGTGCGCTTGCCGTAGCCGTTCTCGGTCACGACAAGCAGCTCCTGGTCGTCGCGAGCCACGTCCATGGCCAGCACGGCGTTGCCCTTCTGAGAGACGTTCATCCCGCGCACGCCGCTGGTGTCACGGCCCATGGGCCGGACCTGCTGCTCTGAGAAGCGGGCGGCCTGGCCCGAGCGTGAGACCATGATGATGTCGTCGTTGCCGCTCGTACGGCGGACGTGAATCAGCTCGTCGTCGTCGCGGATGTTGATGGCGATGATCCCGTCTGCCTTGATGGGGGTGTTGTAGGCGCCGAACTCGGTCTTCTTGACCATCCCGCTGCGGGTGGCGAACACCAGGTACTTACCTTCGTTGAAGTCGCGAGTTGAGAGCACGGACTGGACCCGCTCGCCCTCTCGCAGCGGCAGGAGATTGACGAGCGCCCGGCCCTTCGCGGTGCGCGACGCTTCGGGCAGCTCGTACACCTTCAGCCGGTAGACCTTGCCGCGGTTGGTGAAGAACAGCAGGTAGTCGTGGGTGGAGGAGACGAACAGGTGCTCGATGTAGTCGTCCTCCTTCATATCGCCGCCCGAGATGCCAATGCCGCCGCGGCGCTGCTGGCGGTAGGTTGAGAGCGGGAGCGACTTGATGTAGCCCGAATGGGTGATCGAGATCACCATCTGCTGATCGGCGATCAGGTCCTCGATGTCAAGGTCGCCCTCGGCGTATGTGATCTCGGTGCGGCGTTCGTCGCCGTGGGCATCGGCGATCTCCTGGAGCTCCTCCTTGATCACGCCATAGATCTTGTTCTCGTCGCCAAGAATCTCCCGCAGCTCAGCGATCCGCTCGATTAGGTCTGCGTGCTCCTGCTTGATCTTGTCGGCCTCCAGCGCCGTCAGCCGGCTCAGCGTCAGCTGAAGGATGGCCTGGGCCTGAACGACCGTCAGCTCGTAGCGCTCGAGCAAGCTGGTGCGAGCCGTCTCCGGATCGCGCGAGCCCCGGATGAGCGCGATCACCTCATCGAGATTGTCGAGCGCGACCAGCAGGCCCTCGAGCACATGGGCCCGCTCCTCGGCGCGCCGCAGCTCGTACTTCGTCCGGCGGACGATCACCTCGCGCTGGTGATCGACGTAGTGGGTGATCACCTCGCGCAGCGACAGCGTGCGCGGCACGTTGTCGACGAGCGCGACCATATTGACCCCAAACGTGGCCTGCATCGGGGTGTGCTTGTAGAGCTTGTTGAGGACCACCTTGGGGATCGCGTCGCGTTTCAGCTCGATCACGATCCGCATCCCGTGGCGGTCTGACTCGTCGCGCAGGTCGGTGACCTCGGACAGCTTCTTCTCGAGCACCAGGTCGCGGATCTTCATGATCAGGCCGCCGTCGCCCCCCTTGCGCACCTGGTAGGGGAGCTCGGTGACGATGATCGCCTCCTTGCCCTGGCCGATTGGCTCGACGTGGGCCTTGGCCTGGACCCGGATCCGGCCGCGTCCGGTCTTGTACGCCTCGCGGATTCCGTCCCGGCCCAAGATGGTGCCGGCGGTCGGGAAATCAGGGCCCTTGATGTGCTTCATCAGACCCTCGACGTCGATCGCCGGGTCGTCGATGTACGCGATCGTGGCCTTGATCACCTCGCGCAGGTTGTGAGGCGGGATGTTGGTCGCCATCCCGACCGCGATCCCGGAGCCGCCGTTGACCAGCAGGTTCGGGAACCGGGACGGCAGTACCACCGGCTCTTGCTTCGCGCCGTCGTATGTGGGGACGAAATCGACCGTCTCCTGGTCGATGTCCCGAAGCATCTCGACGGCGAGCCGGTCGAGACGCGCCTCTGTGTATCTCATGGCCGCCGCCGAGTACCCGTCGATGTTCCCGAAGTTCCCGTGGCCGTCGACGAGCGGGTAACGCAGCGAGAAGTCCTGCGCCAGGCGGACGAGCGTGTCGTAGATCGGGGAGTCGCCGTGGGGGTGGTACTTGCCCATGACCTCGCCCACGATCTGGGCACACTTGACGTGCTGGCGGCCGGGCTGGAGCCCGAGCTCGTTCATCACGTGCAGGACTCGGCGGTGGACCGGCTTTAGCCCGTCGCGTACGTCCGGCAGCGCGCGCGAGACGATGACCGACATCGCGTAGTCGAGATACGCGGAGCGCATCTCGTCTTCGAGCGGACGCGGCTCGATGTTGCCGCCGGAGATCGTGTCGACCGCCGACATCGGCTACACGTCCAGGTTGGCGACCAGCCGCGCGTTCTCCTCGATGAACGCCCGCCGCGGCTCGACTTGGTCGCCCATCAACATCGAGAACACGAGATCGGCCGAGGCCGCGTCTTCCATCGTCACCCGCACCAACGTGCGGGTCTCGGGATCCATGGTCGTCTCTCGCAGCTCCTCGGCATCCATCTCGCCGAGGCCCTTGAAGCGGTAGTACTGGATGCCGCGCTGAGCGACGGCCAGGATCGCCGTGCGCAGATCCGCGAACGTGGTCGCGTCGCTGCTCGCATCGCCGAGCTTGACGTGGAACGGAGGCGTCCCTGTCAGCTCGGCGATCTCCTGATGCACTGCCGTCAGGCGGTGGTACTCGTTGGCGTCGAGCGCCGCCCGGCGCACGTGGTGCGTCGTCGCCAGCCCTGTCTTTGCCTCGACTGTGCGGATGACCACTTCCTCCGGAGTCTCTGCCACCAGCTCGGTGGTGTAGCTGTCGCCGTTCTTTCCGTCCTTGGCTATGTGCCGCAGGAGCGCGTCGGCGTCGGTGATCTGCTCTTCGAGCAGTCGCGCCTGCTGGAGGAACGCGACGACCCCGTGGCCGTGGGCCGTGCGCAGTGCGGACGCCCAACCCTCGTACTGCTTGAGCAGCTTCGTGAACCGCTTCCAGCGTGCCTCGGTCAGCTTGAACGGCTTGTTGTACCGGTCGAAGACCTGGATCTTCTCGAACTTGTCCCCGAGCAGGATGTCCTCCAACTCGGACTCGCGCTCCAGGTAGCGGTGCTTCCCACCCCGGGTGAGCCGGTACAGAGGAGGCTTGGCGATGTACACGTAGCCGGCCTCGATCAGCGGCTGCATCTCGCGGAACAGCAGCGTCAGGGCCAGCGTCCGGATGTGCGCTCCGTCCACGTCGGCGTCGGTCAGCAGCACGACCTTGTGGTACCGGGCCTTCTCGATATCGAACTCGTCGCGAACGCCCGTCCCGACCGCCGTGATCAGGGCCTGGATCTCGGTGTTCTGGAGGACCTTGTCGATCCGGCTCTTCTCCACGTTCAGGATCTTCCCCCGCAGCGGGAGGATGGCCTGTGTGTTGCGATCGCGGGCGCTGACGGCGGAGCCGCCGGCGGAGTCGCCCTCCACCACGAACAGCTCGGCCAACGCCGGGTCCTTGACCGAGCAGTCAGCGAGCTTGCCAGGAAGGGTCGAGTTCTCGAGCGCCGACTTGCGGCGCGTGAGGTCCCGGGCCTTGCGCGCAGCGGCGCGAGCCTGTGCGGCCTGCACGGCCTTGCGGATCACCGCCCGCGCGTCCTGTGGGTTCTCCTCGAGAAATTCGGCCAGACGCGCGTTGACGATCGAGTGCACGAAGCCCTGCATGCCCGGGTTGCCGAGCTTGGTCTTCGTCTGCCCCTCGAACTGCGGGTCCTGAAGCTTCGCCGAGATCACGGCCGTCAAGCCCTCGCGCACGTCTTCGCCCGTGAGGTTCTCGTCCTTCTCCTTGAGCTCGCCCTTGTCGCGTGCGTACTTGTTCAGCGCGCTCGTCAGCGCCGAGCGGAAGCCGCTCAGGTGCGAGCCCCCCTCGTGCGTGTTGATGTTGTTGGCGAACGAGAAGACCGACTCTTGATACGAGGAGTTCCACTGCATCGCGACCTCGACCGCGCCCTCCTCGCTCTCGCCCTCGAACGAGATGATCTTGCGCTGAATCGGCTCCTTGTTCTCGTTCAGGTAGGAAACGAAGTCAACGATCCCGCCCTCGTAGCGGAACTCCGCCTGGTGGCCTTCGGCACGCTCGTCGACGATCGCGATCCGCAGGCCACGGGTCAGGAAGGCGGTCTCGCGCATCCGCTCCTTGATCGTCTTGAAGTCGAACTCGAGCGTCTCGAAGATGTCCGCGTCGGGAAGGAACGAGATCGTCGTACCTGTCTCCTTGGTCCGCTCCCCCTTCTTGAGGTCGCCCAGCGGCCTCCCGCGCTCATAAGACTGGGTCCAGGTGTAGCCGTCGCGCTTGACCTCCGCGGTCAGGCTCTCCGACAGGGCGTTGACCACCGAGACTCCGACCCCGTGCAGGCCGCCGGAGACCTTGTAGCCGCCACCGTCGCCGAACTTTCCGCCGGCGTGCAGGACGGTAAGCACGACCTCCACCGCCGGCTTCTTCTCCTTCTCCATCACGGCCACGGGAATCCCGCGCCCATCGTCCGTCACCGTGACGGAGTTATCCGGGTGGATGACGATCTCGACGTTGTCGCAGTGCCCCGCGAGCGCTTCGTCAACAGAGTTGTCGACAACCTCGTAGACAAGGTGGTGCAACCCGCGTGGACCGGTTGAACCGATGTACATCCCCGGACGCCTGCGAACGGCCTCCAAGCCCTCCAGGACGGTGATGTCCTGGGCGTCATAACTACTCTTCGTCTTGTTGCGGCGCGCAGCGCCATTACCGTCTGCCAACGATCCTCCGATGACATCGAGACGCCCCGGTACCGCGCATCGGACGGCGCGCCGGGGCGTCGAAAGCTGGTAGACAGAATGATAGCACAGCGCGACCCCAGAATCGGCCCTCACGAAGCCTGATTTTGCCTGCAAAATGGCACAAAGCGGGCACAGTTAGGGAACGCTTTCTGCGCGGTTAGCAAATCCGTCAAGTCCCGTTTGCGAGGCGCCCCACGGAAGCCCCGCCGAGGTGCCGCACCGCGACCTGCTTAGGTCGTCTAAGCAGGCGTCGTCACGCACCTGATCCGCGTGATTTGAGAGCCTCCAAGCGCCCCGTTAAGGCGCTCGATAATCGAGGTGGACATCAGGTCCAGCTCCTGCGCCCAAACTGACGCCGAACAGGCGATCGTGAGCACTCCGCCCCGCTGCGCGACGGGCTGCGCCTGCTCGGCGATCGCCTCGCCGACGGCAGCTCCCCAGGCGGCCTGAGCCTCGGCCAGCACCGTCTCAGGGGCCAGCTCGGCCTGGATGTCCTCCAGCGCCAGCGTGACGGGGCGAGGGCTCCGCCTGAAATGACTCACGCGGCCACCGCCTCCTGAAGGACCCGTCCGTCCGAGACGGCGATCCTCGTCACCTCCGGCGAGGCCGCACCGGGCACGTGTTCTAGGTCGGTGGTCGTGATCACGGCCTGCCCTCGCCCCGAGCGCAGCCACTCGACCAGCGCCAGCCGGCGGTCGTGGTCGAGCTCGCTCATCACGTCGTCGAGTAACAGCAACGGCAAGGCTCCTCGCCGGTCGGCGACCGCATCCCGCTCGGCCAGCAGGAGCGAGAGCAGCGCCAATCGTTGCTGCCCCTGGGAGCCATAGGTGCGAACCTCACGGTCAGCTCGTTTCAGCGCCAGCTCGTCGCGGTGAGGCCCGTGCGAGGTAAAGCCCCGATCGAGATCGACATCGCTGCGCTCGGACAGCTCCGCCGCCAGCTCATCTGGCTGCTGGGCGCGCGAGCGCGGCCGGTAGGTGAGAGCGCAGTCTGCGCCCAAGCCGAGCGCCTCGGCGAGCACTTGGAATCGTCCGGCGACCACCGCCACGGCCTCCGATCGGTCGGCCATCAGATCCATGCCGTAGCGGGCTAGCTGCGCGTTCCAACTGGCCAGCGAGGCGCGCGATCCGGAGCCCGCCCGAATCCTCGCAATCAACGCATTTCGCTGCGCGAGCGTCTGTGCATACGCGCGCCGAGTCGCGACGCGGGATGGCCACAGCGCCGCGACGAGCTGGTCGAGATGGGCCCGACGCACTGCCGGTGGCCCTTTGATGAGCTCGAGCCGATCGGGGAGAAAGACGCTCACCAGCGGCCTAGCGGAGGCGTCGAGCAGCCGCTCGACTGAAGCGCCGTCGACCCGCATCCTCTTCGGTTCTCCGGGCGTGAATCCAACTGACAGCTCATGTGGCCCGTCCTCGCCCACAACCTGGACCACCACGCGCGCCGCATCGGAGCCAAACCGGACGACCTCCCGCTCGTTCGTCGTTCGGCACGAGCGCCCCGTCGAGCCGAAGTAGATCGCCTCCAGGAGATTGGTCTTGCCGGCTCCGTTGGGGCCCGAGACCACAGTCAGGCCGCTGCCCAGGACCACCCGCACATTCTCATAGCCGCGGAACCCACGCAGCGTCAAGGCGGCTACTCGCGTCACGGCTCCTGCGGTCGCTTCCAGCCCACTAGACGTTGAGCCGGATGGGCATGATCAGGTACTGGAAGCCGCTTCCGTCGGCGGCCTCGATCAGCCCTGGACGGAGCGGGCTGATCAGCTTCAGCAGTACATCGCCCTCCTCGATCGCCTCCAGCCCAGCCCGAAGGAATTCGGGGTTGAAGCCAATCTCGAGCACCTCGCCTTCAAACGCGACCGGCAATGACTCGCGCGCCTCTCCGACATCCGGCGTCTGGGCCGAGACGGTGAGTTCACCCTGTGCGAACGCAAGCCTCAGCGGAGCGTTCTTCTGAGCCAGAAGGCTGATCCGGCGAACAACCTCCGTCAACTCCCCGGAAGCGACGCGTAACTCGTGCTCGAAGCCCTCCGGCAACAGCTGCCGGTAGTTGGGGAATTGGCCTTCGATAAGCCTGGAGGAGAGGATCGTGCGTCCGAGGACGAACACGATCTGGTTGCGCTGGACGGCGACAAGGAGATCCTCGTCCTGGGCGTGGGTCGCGACGCGAGCGAGCTCCTGCAGCGCGCGGGCAGGAACGTTGACCTCGAAGGACCTGGAGAGCGGTTGCTCGAGTGCCGTCTGCTTGATGCTCAACCGGTAGGAGTCGGTCGCCACCATCGAGAGCTCCCGTTCGGAGGCCGATACCAGGATTCCGGTCAGCACCGGGCGCGTCTCATCGCGCGAGGCTGAACCGGCAACCTTCAGGGCGGTTGACACGAACGCTCCGGCGGGGACAGAGACAGTGGCATCGGCGTCGGGCTCCGGAAATGGGGGAAAGTCGTCAGCCCTGAGCGTGCGGATGTCGAACGTGGCGCTGCCGGACACCAGTTCCACGTCCTGCTGTGCGGGCCGCAGCTCCACCGAGACCTGTTGTGCTGGGAGCGAGCGGACGACGTCCAGCAGCAGCCGGGCTGGAAGGACGACCACGCCGTCCCTGATGACCTCCGCAGCGAGAGGGACGCGCAACCCGACGTCCATGTCTGTCGCCCGCAGCTCACAACCGTCAGAGGTAGCAGCGATTTGAACTCCTGAAAGGGCCTGGATTGCGCTCCGGGTCGACGCAACCCTGCCGACGGTCTGAAGTTGCTCGAGTAGCGCGTCGCGATCGACAGCCAGTTTCACTGTGAATACCTCAAGAACAAGCTAGGAGTCGTAGAGAGAGGAACTTCTGTTGACAACGCTTGCTTTGCTCGCAAGCAGCGCCCAAGTTGGGTCTCAAGCCGACCTCCAAGTCTGTCAACAGCTTCGGTCGGCTTGTTGAGCGACAAGGCCATCGGTGAGGTCCCGCAGCTCTAGCGCCACATCGTCATCCGTTATTAGACGATCTGCGACCCGCTTGCATGCGTGTAGAACGGTCGCGTGATTAGGGCCACCGAATGCCTGGCCGATGGCCTGAAGCGGAAGGTCCGTGAGCTCCCGTGTCAGGTGGATACCGACCTGCCGTGCCCAGGCAAGCTGAGCCCGGCGACTGGACGAGAGCAGGTCATCGACGGGTACCTGGTAGTAGGTGGCGACGGCGTGCTGGATGGTGCCGGCCGATAAGGAGACGCGCTCGGCGGGGCAGATGCCATCGAGTACTCGCATCGTCATCTCGCCGTCGATCTGATGGCCGGTCAAGGAGTGATAGGCGACCACGCGGATGAGCGCACCCTCCAGGGCCCGCACGTTGCTCGCGATCCGCTGGGCGATCAGCTCGAGCACGCGTGGATCTTGGATTGTTATGTGATCCAACGCCGCGCGCTTCCGAAGGATCGCGACGCGCGTGGAGAAATCAGGCGGGCTGATGTTGGCCACCAGGCCGGCCTCGAAGCGCTCGCGGAGGCGCTCCTCGACGGCGACTAGCTGGTGAGGCAGCCGGTCGCACGTGAGCACCAGCTGCCTGCCGGTCTCGTACAGCGCGTTGAACGTGTGAAAGAACTCCTCCTCGGTCTTCGCCTTGCTGGCAAGGAACTGGACGTCATCGATCAGCAGGATGTCGGCGTCGCGATATGCCTGCTTGAAGTGGTTCAGAGAGCGCGAGCCGAGTGCCGTGAGGAAATGGTTGGTGAAAGCCTCGGCGGTGGTGTAGCGGACGACCGCGCCGGCGCCGAAGTCGCGTACGTAGTTGCCGATCGCGTGCAGGAGATGGGTTTTTCCCAGCCCGGGAGGGGCATGGAGGAAGAGCGGGTTGTATGCCTGCCCTGGCAGCTCCGCCACCGCCAGCGAAGCCGCGTGAGCTAAGCGGTTGCTCTCCCCGATGATGAACTGGTTGAAGCTGTAGCGGGGATTGAAGGGAGGGGGCTCCCGGAATGGCGGCTGCTGACTTCGCGGCGGCTGAGAGTGCAGGGGGGCGAACTCAACCCGCGTCTCTTCTCCGAGGACCGCTCGGACGGAGCGCTGGATGACGTGGTTGAAGCGCCTCGAGATCCAGGGTCCGATGTCGGGCGGGACCTCCAGTGAAAGCACCCGTCCATCCCACGCTGTTGCCTCCAGAGGCGCCAGCCATAGCTCGTAGGTCGATTCTCCGACGACCCTCCTCAGCTCGGCGCGGACCTTGCGCCAGGCAGGCGTCAATTCGGGATGCGCGGGTAGCTCCAATCGACTCCTTCCAGGGAGCGTCACGGCGAGTCTTAAAAAGGCGGGGCGGACTGGCCCCGGGCGCGCGAATATACCAACGGCGAATGGGGCCGGAGGGAGGCGTTGGCGCAAAGCGCGAGAAAAATGGCGATGGGTATTCGATGCGTTTGGCGGCGCCTGGAAGGCCGCTCATGAGCAAAGATGACGCTGCGTATACTGGATCGTTCTCAGCCGGCCGGCACCTGAAGCCATGAAGCGCACCTATCAGCCGAAGAAACGTAAGCGCGCGCGGACGCATGGGTTTCGTGCGCGGATGCGCACGCGCGGGGGGCGGCTAATCCTCAAGCGCCGGCGCGCGAAGGGCCGAACGCGGCTGACGGTGTGATGCGGGACTCGCTCGGCTCGCGGCGACAGTCCCGCCGGGCGAGGCTGTCGCGCAGCGCTGACTTCGACCGGGTCTTCCGGCAGGGGCGCGCGCACGCCGGTCGGGAGTTGGTCCTGCATGTCTTTCCGCACGGCGAGGCGGGCGAAGCGCCCCGG
>VAWT01000061.1 GCA_005883415.1 Actinomycetota bacterium
GGGGCATCAATGAGTTCAATTCCTGTGTGCTCCGGGGAATGGGAGCCCAATCGGGGCACGATCAAAAGCTGTCGGACACGAGTCGAATTCGAGAATCTCTAGGAGGTTTGCCGCACATGAGCTTGATCGGACGAATCCGAGCGTCGTGGATGCGCATAGGCGCCGTGATGCTCGCCACCGGAGCGGTCACGGGTTGCGCCGCGCTCTCAGGTCCCTCCTCTGCGGGGGCCTCGAGCAATCAGTTGGTGATGTTCGAGGATGGCCCCTCACTTATTGCCAACCCGACACAAACGCTGCAGACGATGCGGAGCCTTGGCGTCCAGATCGTCCGGCTCAACTTGGCGTGGCAGGACGTCGCTCCGAACGCCAACTCGCGCTCGCGACCGGGCGGCAACCTTGCCGACCCCAACGACGGCTACAACTGGAGTCGGTATGACCAGCTGGTGGGCGCCATACGCAGTTACGGGATGAATGTCGACCTGCTGATCGGTGGCGGGGCGCCGTTGTGGGCCACCCAGCCGGGTGCCGCTTCCCCGAGCCCCCAGTTCGGCCCCTTCGATCACGTGTGGTACCCGTCGGCGAGCGACTACGGCAACTTTGTGCAGGCTGTAGCCAGGCGCTATTCGTATCTGAACACCTGGGAGCTGTGGGATGAGCCGAACTGGGGCCCGGCCCTCGCGCCGCAGTACAGCGGTGGGTCGCTTGTTTCGGCCCGGATCTTTCGTCAGCTCGTCAACTCCGGATGGGCGGCCCTGAAGGCAACCGGGCACAGTCGCCAGACCGTTATCGTCGGCAGCCTCTCCCAGGACGGCTCCGGCCCTCCCTCGAAGGTCGGGGCGACCAATACCACCGCGCCACTGACCTTCATGCGCGCGCTGTATTGCGTCGATTCCCGTTACAACCAGCTGCGGGGGAACGCCGCCGCGGCCGTCGGCTGTCCGACCACAAAGGCCGCCTCGAGGAGGTTCCGGGGCAACAATCCGGCTCTATTCAACGCCACGGGCGCGGGAGTCCACCCCTACCCCTACTCCCAAAGGCCGACTCAGGCCCAGTTCCCCGACCCGAACGGCGTTGAGTTCAACGAGATCCCGCATCTGACAGGGCTGTTCGATCGTGTGAACAAGGTCTACGGATCTAAGAAGCGGATGCAGGCGTTCAACACCGAGTACGGATACCAGGTCGGTTACGTGACGGCCGCAAACGCGGCGGCGTACATCAACTGGGCCGAGTACCTCTCGTTCAAGAATCCGCGGATCGGCTCGTACGATCAGTTCGAGCTCCACGATCCCCCTAACGGCTTCAGCACCGGGCTGATCACCCACAGCGGCGCGCTGAAGCCCTCCTACTTCTCCTACCGGATGCCGATCTGGCTCCCGGCGACGTCGACCAGGCGGGGTCGCTCCCTCGAGGTCTGGGGAGCCGCTCGGCCGGCCAACTTCGCTCGGCGCTTCACGGGGAAGGCCCAGTTCGTGGCGATTCAGCTGAATTCTGGATCCGGGTTCCGGACGATCAAGAACGTAAAGGTCACCAACGGCCGCGGGTACATCGACACGTTCGTCAAGTTCCCGCGCGGCGGTCAGGTGAGGCTCGCGTGGCAGTACCCCAACCAGTCGTGGGCGAACAATCCGTTTGCCCAAGCCGCGGGTCAGTTCATCTACAGCATGTCGATCGGCATCGCTCTGCACTGAGCCCGCCTCCAGGTGGTAGGCCCGCGTCAGCGGATCACGTCGCTCCTGCCATCGCTCGACTTTCGGGCGATGAGCAGGAGCGTGTGGCCGAAGGGCGCGGCCCTTCGCCTCGAGCCCAATTCGTGGTCAAGCGGCTGCAGCGCCCGCTGCAGCCGCTTTGGCATGCGGCGCCACGTGTAGGTGAGCGTGTGAATCTCCGGCGAGAGGCCGGTGCTTGCTGCTTGGGCGGCAAGTGCGCGTGGGGAAAGGGGCACGTCGTCCGGCGTGCCGTGCAGAGCGGTTGCCATGCCCCAGCGGTTCGATAGAGCCAGCGCAAATCCCACCGGATGCCAGAGCCCGGGGTCGACCGCGACCAACGCGCCGCCTGGCCGAAGAATGCGAGCCGCCTCCTCAAAGCACGGCGCCAACGGTCCCTGAAACGCAATGTGATGAAGCACCGCGCGGTAAAGGACAACATCGAATGAGCAGGGAGAGAGGTCTAGTTGCCCTGCGTGGCCGACAAAGGCCTCGTCCGCGCTGCCATTCGAGGTAACTGCCGCTACACAATTCGGATCGGCGTCAACGGCGGAGAGCCGGAAGCCTGGCGCCGGAAATAGATGCCGACCGGGGTGCCACCCGCACCCAACGGACAGCACGTCGCCGCCGCTCAGGTTTAGCCGTTTCCGCAGCAACCACCGCTCTCGGCGGGCAAGGTGCTCGTAGTGAAGCTCGCGCGTTGACGCGGTCGTCAGTCGGTCAAGCAGGTTGTCCTGCTGGTACGGCTCGCTTCCGGGTCGGTGCGCCGGATGATGATCGAGCTCGACGGCCACCATCAACCGGGAGCAGGCTGACGCTGCACGACCACGTATGCGGAAGGCTGTGTAGGAGTCACCAGTGCGCGCGCGCGCTCGCCGATAACGGTCGGAGACAGGTACCAACTCGGATCGAGAGCAAAGCGCTCGACGAGATTGCCGTCCACGTTCTTCTTCGCGATCAGCTTAGTGCCGCCCGGCATGGGCCGCGCAAGCATTTGCAGTGGGCTGCCGATTACGTCGACCTCGCTCACCTTCACCGGCGCCTCGGTCGGCGGATTCCACGGCAGCCCACGCAGATAGAGCGCCAGCGGCTGCGCGACGACCTCCCCCTGATAGGCCACTATCGCCCGTTCTCCGCTGCCCGTCCCCAGCGCCTTGGCAATGCCCCGCAGGTTTTGCCGCTGGTACTGCGGCTGCCCGTTGATGTAGATGCCGGCGTATAGGAATCCGCCGAGCACGATCGCCGCCAGCGGAATCCCGACCGGCAGCGTACGGCGTGAGGTGCAGGCAGCCCCGATCACGACGGCCAGCGGGACCCAGGCGGCAATCAGGTTTCGCGCGATGTAGTAGTCGCGTCCGGCCGCGGCGAAGATCAGCGGCGCGATAAGGACGGTGCCAGCCATGACTGAAGCGGCCGCCGCTCCCCGGCGATGGTTCGACTCTCTTTCAATCAGCAGCAGCGCGGCGCACACAGCTGCGAGCAAGGCAGCGGCCAACAAACCGTTGATGACCAGTGAGCTCTGATAGAGCGTGCTCAGCCCGAAGGCGATCGGCACCTGCTCGATGCGCGTATGCAGCGAGAACTGCTTGATCCACCCGAGCAATGGATGCGAAAGGTCGTTGACGGCTACCGGAATGACCGCTACCTGAACCACCGCGAGAACAGCAATGGCGATCACCACCCTCCGGCTCCTCAGAGCCACGAGCAGCCACAGGGCCTCGGGGGCGACGAGAAACCCGCCAAAGAAATGAGTCAGCAATGCCAGCGCCGACCAGATCGCCCACCATGTGATATTGGCGGTGGAGGGCTCGCGGCGTGCCCGAGCGAAGAACAGCAGCGAAAGCCCGCAGAGCGCCGCGAACAGCATGTACGCGCGGGCTTCTTGCGAGTACCAGATCATGAACGGGCTGACCGCCGCCAGCGCGGCTGCCACGTAGCCGGCTGCGCGCGACACGAGTTCGCGGGCGCACAGGTAAGTAATCGGGATCACCGCTGTTCCAGCGACGGCCGACAGGGAGCGCAGCCCGGCCTCGCCCGTGCCGAAAGCCTTCGCCCAGATCCACGCGAGCACGTAGTACAACGGCGGCGTCGACTCGGTCGTGCGGACCGCATGCAAGAGCCCTCCGAACGACAGCCCCACCGCATGCGCGGTCGTGGCCTCGTCGAACCAGTAGCTCTGGCTTCCGATCGTCGCGAACCGGAGCGCCGCCCCAGCGGCGGTAATCGCGGCGACGACCCAGACCTCGGAGGGAAGTGCAACCCTTCGCGAAACCGACGTCGGGCGGTCAGCTGGTCCAGGCCCGGCGCGGGCCGGGATCAGCAAGCGATCAGGAGCCGCCAGACGCGCCACCGCGACGCTGCAGCGCCACGCCCGCGAGGGCGCCACCACCGACTACCAGCACGACGAGGACGATGATGAGCGGGGTCGACAGTCCGCCACCGCCACCGCCGGAAGTGTTTGTGGGATCAACCTTGCGCCCCGCGACCTGCGCTTGTAGCTGATTCTGGATGACGTTGTAGCAATCGGTGTATTCCTGCACATCGGCCGGCATCGTGGAGAGCGCCGTATGGAGCTGAGTGACTGAGTAGTGCTGCGTGAGCTTGCCGTGCGAGTTGCAGTCGGAGATCACTGACGACGGCGCTGCAAACGCCGGCTGAGCGACTACGGTCGCCGCCAGCGCCGCGACCAGCACGAGCAAAATGAATGACCTTCTGGGCACGGGCACAAGGGTAGCGATGGTCATCCTGAGGCGCTCCACGAGATAGCTCGTTAGAGCTCCACAAGCTCGTCAGTGTTCTGACCATCGCATCCGGGGCAGCCGGGCGTTATATGCCGACAACCCGCACAGATACCGAATGACCGAGGCGTCGGGAGGCTGTGGGTGATAAGGGGCGTATCGTAGCCACGCTCGGCCAAGCGCCCAGCGCGGCGATCAGCCGCGCTAGCGGGGTGATTGGTGCGAAAGATGCACTAGCTTCCGTCGCCGCCGACCCAGCGTGCCGGCCTGCCGCAACTTCGATCCTCGACCAGCCGTTTGGAGCCTATGAGACTTAGATGGGCAGCTCTCGCTGTGCCGCTGCTCGCGGCGGCGGCCGTCGGCGCAGCCATTGCCCTGTCGAGCAGCTCGCCGCATAGGAAGCCGATAGGCGGGCCGATTGCAATGTTCCAGGAGGATTTGCAAGTGCTGGCGCATCCTCAGCGTACTCTGCAGACCCTTCGTAGCCTCGGTGTCGATGTCGTCAGGCTGAACGTGCCGTGGGCGTCGATCGCACCGGATCCGGCGTCGCCGAACCGGCCGAGATTCAACGCCTCGGACCCAGGGGCCTACCCACCCGGTAGCTGGGCTCCATTTGACAGGGCCGTCAGGCAGGCGAGTGTCGACGGGATCGTCCTTGATTTCCTCCTGAGCGGTGGCGCCCCGCTATGGGCCAATGGGCCCGGGGAGCCACGTTCCGAGCGAGCTTTTGGGGCGTGGGATCCATCGGCGACGGCGTACGGGCAGTTCGTCCAGGCGGTAGGGACACGCTACAGCGGCACCTACACGCCTGCGGGCAAGTCCTCGCCACTTCCGCGAGTGGACTTTTGGGAGGTCTGGAGCGAGCCCAACTGGGGGCCCTCGTTGCAGCCGCAGCTCTCGCTTGACCCCGTCAGGGTCGACGCTGCGCGGGAGTACCGGCTATTGGTCGACGCAGCGTGGAGCGCGCTGCATCGCGCCGGCCATGGCGGCGACACGGTGGTGATTGGCGGGCTCTCGCCGCGAGGTATCACGGTCCCGCCCAACTCGGCGCTTGCGGCGGCAGTGGATGTATCAGGCCCGCTCGCATTCACCCGCACGCTGTACTGCGTCGATTCAGCCTCCCGCCCCCTGCGCGGCAATGCGGCCGCGCTGGTCGGCTGTCCGACCGCCGATTCCGGGTCAGCTCGATTTCGCCGAGCGCACCCGGCGCTGTTCACCGCAACTGGCTATGGGATCCATCCCTACCCGATCAGCCTGCCACCGACTGAAGCCGACGCCGCGAGCCCCGACACGGTTGAGTTCAGCCAGATCCCGCAGCTGACCAGCCTCCTCGATCGCCTGCAGCGAGTCTATGGCTCGGTCAGGCAGATTCCCGTGTACAACACCGAGTACGGGTACATCACAAACCCGCCCAACCCAGGCACCGAGTACCCATCGCCGGTCACCGCCGCGCGGTACCTGAACTGGGCGGAGTACCTGACATGGCGCAACCCCCGCATCGCGACGACCATGCAGTTCACCCTTTACGACGGTGGCACGCGAAAGAACGCCGTCCACAATGTCGGCTTCACCACTGGCCTGATCTTCTCCGACGGCAAGCCGAAGGCAACCTTCTACGCCTATCGCATGCCGATTTTTATGCCGGCCACCAGGGCCGGCCCTGATCAGTCGCTTGAGGTGTGGGGATGCGTCCGCCCGGCCCGCTACGCGTATCTTGACACGCATCAGCCTCAGTACGTCGACATCCAATTCCGGACCGGCTCAAGCGGGCCGTTCCGCACCCTCAAGACGGTTCGGATTACCGACATACGGGGCTATTTCGACGTCGACGTCAAGTTCCCGGCGAGCGGCACGGTCAGACTGAAGTGGTCCTATCCCAGCAGCGACCCGCGGCTGCCGGATCCCGTGGCGCCTGGACAGGCGACGATCTACAGTCGACAGGTATACGTCACCGTTCGGTGGTGGCAGGCCGTACCGTCGACGGCGAGGATCTCGCGGCACTTTCCTGGCAACAGCTAGCTCCGTCACCGTGGTGGGGATGAAGCCTTAAGGGCTTTCGGGAGCAGCCTCTTCGACAGTCGCTTGTGGTGTCTGGTCGGTCATCGCCGGCGGGCTGTCGCTGTCGGCAACCGAGTCATTCGTGGCGGAATGCTTCCTGGCCTCCTTCTTGGCCTTCTTTTCGAGTCGGCGCTCTATGAGCCTCCGCTCGCGATCGAGCTTCGCCCTGGTCGTTTTTCTCTTGCCGCTTGAGGCCATATCTATCCGTCCTTGATCGTGGAATTCGAGGGCGTTATGAGGTGTCCGCCAGTTGTCTGAAGGTGCGCCTCGCCGTCGCCCCCGGGCGACGGCGCGAGCACCGGACGGCTTGGGACGCGCTGGCTTTGCGACCAGCCGCGAGCCGCGAGGGTTTCACGTGCCGTCGCGAAAGAGGGCGAGCCGCCCCGTCCCTCGTTCTGATCGGTCGATGGACTTAGAGTGCCTGGACGTTGGCGGCGGCTGGGCCTTTGGGGCCCTGTTCGGTGTCGTAGCTCACCTTCGCGCCCTCGGCAAGCGACTTGAAGCCGTCGCCCTGGATAGCGCTGTGGTGTACGAACAGGTCCTTGCCGGATTCATCGGGTGTGATGAATCCATAGCCCTTGTCGTTGCTGAACCACTTCACAGTTCCTGTGGCCATGTTCTATCCCTCCGGTATGTGCACGAGCGAAACGCGGAGGGTGCTGAAAACACAACGACGCGAAAACGCGGGGCACCGCTTTGGTCGAACGAAAGCTCGACCCCTCTGAGTAGTGTAGCCGCCCTCCCGGCAGAAGGTTGCAAGGAGGCGCCTACTGGCGTTTCCGACCCCGCGCACCCGCCGCACTACGTGGTTTAGCCCGGGTGACGGTGAACGAAGAGCTCGCCGCGCTGTTCGCCTCTGAGGCCTAGCTGCTCGGTCGCTTCGCGCACTCCGGGGAACCCCGGATTTGT
>VAWT01000401.1 GCA_005883415.1 Actinomycetota bacterium
CCGCGCTCGCGCAGCTCGGACTGCTCGCGCCGAAACGCGTCGAGGTCGAATCGCTCGAGGAGCTTGTCGAGCGTTCCCTCATAGTCGCCCGAGTCGTAGGTGATCCCCAGCGCGGTCGTGAACGGGAACTCATCTTTGGGGATGAAGTTCTTGCGCCGAAGCTCTAGCCGATCCATTCCGAGCTCGTCCGCGAGCTTGTCCAGCGTCAGCTCGATCCAGTACGTCCCCTCCGGCCGTCCGGCGCCCCGGATGGCATCCGTGCAGAACTTGTTCGTAAAGACGCCTTCGAACCGCAGGTCGATCGCCGGGAACTTGTAGCACCCGCCCATCACCGGGAAGCCGAGCTCGGGAATGAACGGGGTCAGCAGCAGCTGATAGGCGCCGAGGTCGGCGATGATCCGCGCCCGGCACGCGGTGAGGGTGCCATCTCGCTTCGCGCCCAGCGTGACGTAGTTGATCTGATCGCGTCCGTGGTGCGAATTCGTCATGTTCTCCGACCGGGTCTCGATCCACTTCACGGGCTGCTCCAGACGCTTGGCCAGCACCAGGACGAGTGCCTCCTCCGGATAGACCTGGAGCTTGGAGCCGAAGCCTCCGCCCACGTCGGGCGCCACTACCCGCAGCTTGTCCTCGGGGATGCCGGTGATGAGCGACAGGAGGTAGCGTGCGATGTGCGGGATCTGGGTGGAGGAATAGAGCGTGAAGCTGTCGGTGCGAGGCACGGCCAGCACGCCGCGGGCTTCGATGGCGCCGCCGGCGGTGCGGTGATTGACGAGCCGCTGCTCGACCACCACGTCCGCTTCCGCCAGCGCGGCGTCGATGTCGCCGCCCGAGATCGTCCACTCGTGCACCTTGTTCGTCCCGAACTGCTCCCAGACGAGCGGCGAGCCCTCCTCGAGCGCCTTCTCGGGATCGACTACGACCGGCTTTGGCTCGTACTCGACGATTACTACGCCCGGCGGGCTCCACGCCATCACCATCGGGGCGGCGAAGTCCTCGGCGAGGTCCTCGCCCGTGAACACGCCCACCACGTCTTCGCGACTGGCCGCCGCCGAGGTATCGATCGAGGTGATCCGGGCGTGGGCTTCAGGAGAGCGGACGATGGCGGCGTGCAGCATCCCGGTCATCGAGTAGTCATCGATGTAGCGCCCGCGGCCCGCGATCATCCGCGGGTCCTCCTTGCGACGCAGGCTGCGTCCCACATGCGACTCGGCCGTAGCGGTCATGCCACCACCTCCGGCTTCTCGGGCTGTTCGGGAATCGTGGCCCCCTTCGTCTTGGCCGCGTCCAGCACCGCTTTGACGATGTTTTGGTAGCCGGTGCAGCGGCACAGGTTTCCCTCGAGCGCGTGGCGCACCTCGGCCTCTGTGGGGTTGGGATTCTCGGACAGCAGCGCGGCGGCGGCCATGATCATCCCGGGCGTGCAGTATCCGCACTGAAGGGCGTGGTCATTCCAAAATGCTTCCTGCACTGGGTGAAGCTCGCCGTCGGAGCCGAGGCCTTCAATGGTGGTCACCTCGGCGCCGTCGGCCTGCACGGCGAGCACGGTGCATGACTTCACCGCGCGACCGTCCAGGTGCACGGTGCATGCGCCGCAGTTGGAGGTGTCGCACCCGACGTGGGTGCCCGTGAGCCCGAGCTTGTCGCGCAGCGCGTGCACGAGCAACAGGCGGGGCTCCACGTCCAGGTGGTGCTCTACGCCGTTGACGTGGAGGCGCACGGAAACGGACTTGGCCATACCTCTCCTCCGTTAATCGTGGACCTGACCTCAAACTACTCCTCGGCGTGCGGGATGTCGAGGGGCCGGCGGGCACCAGCTCGATAGGGCTGACAGTTTGCCGGCCGAAGCCAGCGGGGATACCAACTGCAGATGGTCGCTCAGCGCCCGCAACCGCCCGGCCCGCCGGTGCCTGAGCCACCTCCCGAGCCGCCCCCCGGGCCTTCTCCGGGATCGCCTCCGCCATCCCCGGATCCTTCGCCTCCGGCACCGCAGCCGGGCCCGGGCCCGGCTCCGCCGCCCCAGGACCCCAGACCGCCTGTGCCCGAGCCGGCGCCGGAGCCGCCTGGAGCGGCCGCGTATAGTTGACGCGTCAACCTAAATCGAAAGGGGGAAGGATGAAGATCGCTCGCTTGCTTCTTCGGCTCATAGTCGGAGGATTGTTCGTCGGACACGGCACGCAGAAGCTGTTCGGCTGGTTCGGCGGCCCTGGCCTCGATACCGCAGCTCAGGGCTTCGACAGCATGGGGATGCGCCCCGGCCGTCACCACGCGGTCGCAGCCAGCGCGGCGGAGACCGGCGGCGGGATGCTGCTGATCGCCGGACTGGCCACTCCCCTGGCCGCCTCAGCGCTGATCTCGGTCATGCTGACCGCGATCAACCGCGTTCACCTCAAGAACGGCTTCTCGAACTCCAACGGCGGTTATGAGTTCAACCTCGTGCTGATCGGCGCCCTACTGACGCTGGCCGAGGAGGGTCCCGGAAGTCTGGCCCTCGGTGGAGAGGAGCCTCACGGGCCGGGCTGGGCAGCGGCCGCGCTCGCGGGTGGCGTCATCGGCGCCGCGGGCGCGCACGTGTACGCCGCTAGCCAGCCGGAGCCGCAGCCCGAGGTGCCGGCCGAGCAGCCGGCCGCCGAGGCGCCCGCGTCGGAAGTCGCAGAGCCTCAGCCGGCTTCGTAGCTGCGTCGCGTGACGGCAGGTGCGCAAGCACCTGGTAAATAGACGCCCAGCCGGTCTCGAAGCCCTGGCGGGCTGCGTGTAGGTACAACCGCCACACCCGCGCGCGCTCCGGCCCCGCCAGCCTGATCGCGTCGTCGTAGCGGCTCTCGAACCGGCTGATCCAGTGCGTGAGCGTTTCGGCGTAGTCGTCGGCGAAGCCCTCTACGTGTCTGGTGACGAGTCCGGCGCGTTCCAGCGCGAGCTCGATGCGCGACAGCGGCAGGGGAACCCCGTCTGGGAACACAAACCGCTCCGAGAAGGGCCCCTCGTCGGGCGTGTCGAGATCCTTGAGCTTCGCGATCCCGTGGTTGAGCAGCCGCCCGCCTCCTCGCAGCAGGCTCGCCAGGCGTGAGGCGTAGACGTCGATCCGCTCCTCCCCCACGTGCTCGACCATGCCGATGCTGGCGATGGCGTCGAACTGCTCGCCCGCCAACTCGCGATAGTCGGCCACCCGGAACTCGACCAGGTCGGCGACGCCCGCCTGGTTGGCCCGCTCGCGGGCCAATTCGGCCTGGGGCTCCGCTCCTCGAGCGTTTGCGCGCCCCGCGAGAAGCAGGCGCAGCTGTAGGTCATCGAGGAATCGAGGAACAGAGCGAAGAAATCGTTGCCGACGTTGTAGTGATGACGGACCGCGCGCCGGTCGCGGCTGACCGTGTGGCGCTCGCCGCGCAGCCTGAGCTCCGCCTGGGGCCGCCGGGGTGGCACGACCAGCCCGCAGGCTCGGACGAGCGCCAGTCCTAGGGCGAGTTGCTGCCGGATACCTGGTGGGCGTGGATTCCACCCGTCGACTACCGCCAGTGCGCCGTCGAGGTCGTCGACCTCGATCATGCCTGCCGCGTAGGCGCGACCCAAGCCCAGCTCTCCGGGGGCACGCAGTACGTGAGCGAGCGCCCGTGGAGTTTTGATTACGAACGTGGGAGCCCCTTGCTCCGTGGCTTCAAGCCGGGCCGTATCCCAGAAGTTCACCGTG
>VAWT01000062.1 GCA_005883415.1 Actinomycetota bacterium
CCGAAAGTGAGCGTAAAGGAACTGCTGCTCATGCCCGGCCGGTGTCCGATGTTGCTCGAGTCGCGAAGAGACGAACTCGAACTCCTCTCCCAAGACACGCGACAAGTCGGTCGCTCCATAGCGAGCGACGGGCAGTCCGCTGCACTGGGTGGGGCCTTCTGGACTGAAGCTGGCGATGATCAGGTGACCGTCCGCCCGCAGCGTCCGCCGCAGAGCGCTCACGCACCGGCCCTGGTCGCCCGGCGCGACCACGAAATGAAACACCGCCCGCTCGTGCCACAGATCAGGGGGAGGCCGGCCGCCTGGATGATCGACAGAGACGTGGCCGGCACCGGCTCATACCAGCTCAGCCTCTCGGGCTCTCGCTGGCCGTAAATCTGCTGCCAATGAGCGCTGGCGTCCGGCACGCCCCGATTCTGACGCGCGGTCTACCTCGGGAATAGCGGACTCTCAACGTCCGCTGACATCCCGCGACGCTTCCCCAGCCGCTCGAGCATCAGGGCCGTATCGGCCATGGGCACGCCCGTGAGGAATTGTTCGCGCTGGGAGAAATCCTCGACGATGGCGCGCAGCGACTGCGCGAACAGATCATCGTGGCGGTCGGCCAGGGCCGCTATCGCGTCGGCGGTGGGTCCGAAGGCACCGGACCCCGCACGCATCCGCGCGGCGGATTGCCTGGCCCCGTCGTCATCGCCGACGATCAATGCCGCGATCGCCTGCGCGTAGGAGGCAGTCGGTGAGGGGTCCTCCCCCTGACCTAGCGCGACGCGAACATATTCGGCCTCGGCCTCGCCGCTGCCCGCGAGGATCGCCGACTTGAGCATCCCCACCAGCCGGCCGTAGCTTCCGGGCGGTGCCGCCTCCCACGACCGTCGGTAGAGCTCCGCCGCGGCGGTGAACGCCTCCCGGGCGGCTCCTTGATCGCCTTCGAGCAGTGAACGCTGGCCGTCGCCGTCGCGCTCGATCGCGGCGCGCATCAGCTGCCGGTGGTCAGCGACCTGCTCCACCAACCGCTACGCGACGGCGTCCGCCGGCAGTCCGACCAGCGCGGCGGTCCGCTCCCACAGCGCCCGGGCGGTGTCCGCGTCCTGGGCTGCCGCGGTGGGCTGCTCGACATTCTCGTCGTGGATGTATTCCCCTGACAGCATCCCGCCCTCTTCGGAGGTGGCGAGCCACACCAGCGAGCGTGCGCCGCGCTCCGCGGAGCGGAAGAACGGTGCCCCCACCGTTGTGAGCACCTTCCAGATGCCGTTGTCGTTCTTGCCGAATCCAGTACGGACGGTGCCGGGGTGAAAGCAGTTGGCGTTCAGTTGGGGCGTGCGCTGGGCGAGCTCGCGCGTGAAGAGGATGTTGCACAGCTTCGTGGTGCCATACACGCGCATCGCGGAGTAGGACTTCTCCGACTGCAGGTCATCGAGATCGAGCCTACCGCCGGTGTGCGCGTCCGAGGTGGTGGTCACCACCCGGCCGCCCTCGAGCCGGTCGAGCAGCAGGTTCGTGAGCAGGAACGGCGCGAGGTGGTTGAGCGCGAGCGTCTGTTCGAAGCCCTCGGAGGTGACCTTGCGCGAGGCGAACAGCGCTCCGGCGTTATTGGCGAGCACGTCGATCCGCTCGTGTCGTTGACCCAGCTCGTCGGCGAGCGCGCGCACGTCCGCCATCAGTGCCAGATCGGCGACATGAGTGTGGACAGGCGCATCGCCGCCGGCGTCCTGCGCCTCAGCGGCCACGGCCTCGACGCGCTCCCGCTCCCGGCCGACCACCGCTACCTCCGCACCCCGCTTGGCCAGCTCGATAGCTGCCGCGCGGCCGATGCCGCGCGTGGCTCCGGTGATCACCACGAGGGTCATGCAGCGACTCTAAAACATCCGTCCAGCGCACGCTCTCGGCGGGGACGACGGGTACGTAACGAGTAAGAGACGGAAAGCGCGGAAGGAGGACTGAGATGGCCGCAGATCGTGAGGAGCGCTACCGCCAGGCTGCTGAGGATGCCCTTCAGCAGCTCGACTGGTGCATCGGATACCTACACGGAATCAAAAAGACCCCGATCTCAATGCAGCTCGCGAAGAACCGCAGCTACATCAAGCGCAACCTGATGAAAGAGGCTCAGGAGCCTCTCCCGACGGAAGTCACGACCAAGGCTTGATCGTGAAGTACGCGCTCTGTCGGCTGAGGGCGCGCAGCGCGAGGCGACGGTGACGGAGCCGGCGGCGTAGCCGCCTAGCCGCGGTATTCAGCCACCTACGATTACAAGGTGAGCGAGGCGGAGGCTAGGCGCATCTTCATCGAACGAAACGGGTCGGATGGCTCGCTTCGCGAGGACATTCGGTCGCGTGCTAGCAGGCTTGGCCTGCGGGGGTGGGTCCGCCTGATGGACGACGGCGGGCTGTGCATACACGCGGAGGGCAGACCCCGTGCGCTTGACGGACTGGCGGAGTCGCTGCGCTCGATGGCCGCCGCCCGTGCGGTGACGGAGGAGGTGGCCCACGTAGAGGGCCACGAGCAGTTCGCGATCCGCGGCATGCCGGCGGGCGTGTTCGTCGTCCAGGAGCACCAGGCCACCGCTCACCATTTCGACGTCCGTCTCGAGGTCGAGGAAGTGATGCGTTCGTGGGCCGTTCCCAAGGGGCCGTCGATGGATCCCGCGGTGAAGCGCCTGGCGGTGGAGGTGGAGGATCATTCCCTCGCGCACAACGACTACGAGGGTCGTGACGGACGCGGCGGCGTGATCATCTGGGACAGGGGCGACTACGAGCAGGGTGGGCGCGTGCCCTGGCCGGAGGCACTCGAGCGCGGCCACGCCGTCTTCGTGCTTCACGGCCAGAAGCTGCGCGGTGGCTTTGCGCTACAGCGAACCGGCGCGGGCGACAAGGCGCAGTGGTTGTTGATCAAGCGTCGCGATGAATTCGCCCTGCCCGGGTCAGATGTCACCGCCGACCGCCCCGAATCGGTCCACAGCGGCGTGACGCTCGGCGAGCTGCTCGCCGGCGCTTCCGCGTAGTCGCGCTAGCGTAAACCGCGCGCGTTATCCAAAGGTGATAGTTCGCCCTCGCGACCTGTCAGTGGTGGGTTGGGGTTGGGGACGGATCGCGCGCCTTGAGCGAACGCTTGCGTGCGTAGAGCCCAGCAGATTGGGAGCGTTGGTAGATAACTGTCGGCTCGCGACAGTTACGTCCCATAGCCCACCAGGATCCGGGCCCCCGGGGGGATCACGCGCTTATCAATTCTCGCTAACCGACGACAGTCTCCGGGCATTTACGCGACAGCCTCGCGTAGTCGCGCTAGCGCCCGCCGGCGGGGGTGGGCCGCTGGGCCAGGTAGGACTGCAGTTCGTCGCGCAACGCGCGGACCAGCGGTGAGTCCGACAAGCGCTCCTCGAGCAGAGCCAGCGAGCGCTGGTAATGCCTCAACCGCCGGGGCCGGAGATCGTCCCTAGGGGAGTGTGTGCGCAGCTGCTCGTGATCGACCGCGGTCTCGCGGCCCAGCTCGCGCAGCTTTGAGAGCTTGTCCGCAGCGAACAGAGTCAGAGCCTCCTCGCCGGCGCGGGCGACCTGGCGACGCAAAGCGGCCTTGCGCCTACCGTAACCGTCGATCCGGTCATCGTCGCTGACTGCGGCGACCAGCGCCGCGATCCGCTCTCCGAACCGCTCCCCCAGCTCCGATGCGCTCGTCTCGGTCTTCTCGACCACGTCGTGCAATATGCCGGCTGAAACCAGGTGATCCGGCGCACCGATCCCGGCCAGGAACCGGGCGACCTCGAGTGGGTGGAGGATGAAGGGGCTCCCGTCCGCGCGGCGCTGGCCGGCATGCCTACGCCGGGCGTAGTCGACCGCCGTTTGGGAAGCGGGGACCTCCGGATAGAACGTTGGAAAGCAACTTGCCCCGGTCATGGGCCTCACTCTACGCCAATCCCCAAACGCGACACAAGAACTGTGACCGCCGATCCAGAGAGAAGCGCAGGTCCGACGCTCAGCTTTGCCCGCGGCCTTCCGCTGACCCGGGACGCGATCGCGTTCGCCCAGGAGCACCATCGTAGGCAGCGCCGGGCCGGCGATCGCGCACCTTTCCTCGTGCATCCGCGCAAGGACGAGGTGCGTGAGCGGGTCCGAGGCGCCGACGGCTACGCCCTGGTGGTATTCGGGGCCGACAAGGTGAGCAAGGCGCGTGAGCTCAGGATGGAGCTTGCCCAGGGCCTCGATCCAGCCGAGGGGGAGGTCAAGCTCCGTCGCTATCGCAAAGCGCTGGCGATGCTCGAGCAGGAAGTCCCCGGGAACAGGATCGCGGAGCTGCTCCGGTTCGAGCTGGAGGCGCTCGAGGCGCTGCCGCCCCGACCTTCGTCCTGAGCCTCGGGCTCAGCTGTGGACGGTGGCTGACGTCCCGAGCACCCGGCCGTCGCTGGACAGAGCCTGAACTGCGTAGTAGGGCCCGGGATTGAAGGCGGACAGTACCGTCTCGAACGAGCTGCGCTGAGCCCGGGTTACCGGGACGAGGCTGCTCGGGCTCGGACCGGCGAGCACCTGCCAGGAGGCGACGGCGGTGGCGCCGTTCCAGCTCGCGTACACCTGCGCGCCGCCGGTGGTGGCCGAGACCGCGACGCTCGGCGGGGCGGTCGGCTGTCCCCACCACCCGAACCGATAGGCGCGATAGGACTGCAGCGGCGCGTTTAGGCGGATACTGAAAAGCTGGCGGCCGCCAGAGCGGAACTCGCTGAAGTACGGCGAATTCCCCCAGCCGACGAACAGGTTGCCGTCGGGCAGGTCCTGCACATTTCCCTCGTTCTCCGATAGCAACGCCGGCTTGTGTGGATAAGCGCGGACGAGCGTGGCCTGCTGGCCGTTCAGCCGGATCCGGAGCGCGCGCGACTGGTTCTCGCTCTGATAGGTGCCGGCGCCGTTGTCGAAAATCGTGATCGTGCCGTCGGACAGCATCCGGGCGTCGTGCTGCCAGGCGAAGTTAGCCCCCCGGCCGATCTTGAAGCTTGAGTGCTTGCCCCCCAGCGCCCACAGGATCTTCCCGGTCCGCTTGTCCACCTCGTATACCGCCGACGTGTGCCGCGCTGAGACGAGCAGGTTGCCGTTCGGTAGCTGCTGGACCGAGTTGACATGGAAGAAGTCGTAGGGCTTGCTGGTCGGCTTCCCCGAGTACGACTCCGCGAGGTGGACGTGCCCGTAGGCGTGCCACTCCCATAGCACCTTGCCGCTGGCTATGTCTACCTCCTGGACGATGGAGTCGAGCACCGCGCCGTTTCCCGCACCGCCAAGCGCATGCAGATTGGCCTTCACCGGCGCGTAGGCCGTTATCAGCGCCGTGCCCTGGGGGGTGATCTGGAACTCGTGCAGGTCGGTCTGGTAGCCGTTGCCGGCATTCACCGTGGCGATCGTCTGGTAGGAGTGGTCGAGGACCACGTCCGAGCCCACTCCGACCCCAGGTGGGATGACGTAGCCCTGCCAGTATGTGAGGACCGAGCGACCTTGGTAGCGCTGCACCTGAACGTTGAGGGCGGCACTGTGGTGGAGCGGCTCAAACCAGACCAGGTGGCCGGCCGGGTCGAGGATCATCGGCCCGGGCTGGATCGTGTTCTGGGCGTCGGCAAAAATGTAGCCCGACCCCGGGTCGGAGTCTGCACCAGAGAGCCATTCGATCGGGGGGTGAAGCCCGGGCGTAGAGCGGAAGCTGTGCGTAAAGCCGTTGGCGTCGCGTACGTCATGGCGCACGGCCGGTTGAAGCGAGGTCTGTCGAGCGGCGGTCCCCATGCCCGGAAGTGGCGCAGCGACACCGAACGAGAAGCTGATCACCCCGTTGGAGCGAAGCGTCGCCCGCACCTTCACCTGCTCCGAGTTCGCGAATGGCCGAGCGGGTGTGAATGCGGTGCCTCGTCCGTGTGGGAGCGAGCTCAGCCGGCCGCTGTGAACACCGCTGCGCGATCCGGTGACCGTGACTGTTCGCAGCCGTGATGCGGACAGCGCCGGGAAGGTGATCGCCGTTTGCGGCGAGGCGTCCGGCGTGCCGGGGAACGGCAGCACGTCGAGTGCCGACGAGGGCGTTGCCGGGCCTGTTCGACCCTGGGCGAACACGGGAACGGCGATCAGGCCCGCCATAGCGAGGGCCAACAGCGTCGTGCATAGCTTCTTGATCAGTGCAAGCTCCTCTTCGGGTGGCCCCGCCCCGACTTCAACACCGGCGGCGGCAGAGAGTCTCGTCGGGTTCAGCGTAGGCTGGGTTCCTGTGACGCCGTCGGCATACCTCCCGATGAAGGCTGTCCTCAGCGACAAGCCGTTCTCAAGCCCGGACTGGGTGTTCGAGCGCAAGCTGGACGGCGAGCGCTGCGGAGCGTTGCGACGGGGCGGGCGGGTTACCCTCCTGTCGCGGACCGGCCGCGTCATGGACGGCGCCTACCCCGAGCTGGTCGATGCGCTGTCGGTGAAGGGTCCCGACCTTCTGATCGATGGAGAGATCGTGGCCTTCAAGGGCGGGCAGACAAGCTTCGAGCGACTTCAGCAGCGGATGCAGATCCGCGACGCCGAGCGGGCGCGACGCAGCCCGGTCGCGATCTACTACTACATCTTCGACATGCTGGAGCTGGCTGGGGAAAACGTGCGCCCCCTCCCGCTGCTCGAGCGCAAGGCCAGGCTGAGGGCAGCGGTCGCCTTCGACGGCCAACTGCGCTACAGCACCTACCGTCGCGGCGACGGCGAGACCGCGTTTCGGTCCGCTTGCCGCCGGGGGTGGGAGGGCGTGATCGCCAAGCGCGCGTCAAGTCCCTATGTCGCGAGCCGCTCGCGCGATTGGCTGAAGCTCAAGTGTGCCCACGGCCAGGAGCTGGTGATCGGCGGCTGGACGGCGCCGAAGGGGTCGCGCGAGCGCCTGGGCGCGCTGCTGGTCGGCTACTACGAACGGGGAAAGCTTCGTTACGCCGGCAAGGTGGGGACGGGCTTTGACCGCCAGACCCTGCATCGGCTGGGCGACGAGCTCCAGCGGCGCGAACGCCAGACCTCTCCGTTCGAGGCTGGAGGCCCGCCGCGCGACGCCCGCTGGGCCGAGCCCGAGCTGGTCGCCGAGATCGGGTTCGCGGAGTGGACCCGGGACGGGAAGCTTCGCCAGCCGCGCTACCTGGGGCTGCGGGACGACAAGCCCGCACGCGAGGTGGTCAGGGAGCGGCCGTCGTGAAAACAGACTGACGAAACTTGCGCCCGATGCCCGTGTTTGAGCGGGTGCCGAATCCCCGGGGTGCCGTCCCGGGGAGCGGGGAACCCCAAGTCGTAGGGGCGAATCCGATGGTGATCCACCGGTAGCGCTCTTTATCGAGCGCGAGCCCGTCAGCTAACCCCGCAGGCTCAAGGCCAATGAGGGACCTATGGGAGAGAAGGGGTTTGACGTGCCCGCATTCGCGAGACGAAGGATCGGCAACGGCAGCAACGGCTCCGCAACCGGCCGAGGTCGCATGGGCTTGGCCCTATTGCTGTCCTCGGCGGTAGCGACGCTGAGCCTCCTATGCGGCGCCGCAGCCGCGACCGGGTACGTGAATCCGTTGCGCGGGGACCGGTACGTCACCGGACGTACGGATATGGGCGTAGATTTCTGCATGGTCGCCGGCGAGCCGATCAGGGCGGTCGGCGACGGCATCGTTCTCGGCACCTTCCCGAACTGGTTCGAGCACCAGCCGTATGTCTGGTATCGCCTGACCGCCGGCCCCTACGCCGGTCGATTCGTCTACGTCGCCGAGCAGATCACCCGGATCGCCCGCGTCGGGTCACACGTTCGGGCGGGCCAGCCCGTGGCCTACTACAAACGGTCGGGCACCTGCATCGAGACCGGCTGGGCCTCCGCCAGGGGCTCGACGCTCGCGCACATCACCAGCGGGTATCGCGAGGGACAGGTCACGCCGGCGGGAGTCGCGTTCGCCCGGTTCCTGATGTCGATGGCCGTCCACGGGCCGTTTGAGCTGACCCCCACCACGAAGATAAAGACGCAATCGCATCGGCAGCCGTGAGGCCTCGTTTGGCATCAGCTTGGCTGGTGGGGGCCGCCTGCGCGGTGTTGCTCGGCTTCAGCAGCGTCGATGCATCGGCTCAGCCGGCCACGCCCCCGGCCGGACCATTCGCGGTGGGGAAGATCACGATCAACTTCACCGACAACAGCCGGCGCATCACCCTTGCTCATCGGCGGCGCGTCCCGCGCCAGCTCCAGACGGTGATCCGTTATCCGGCGCTCGGCGACCCCTCACGCATCGATGTCCGTGACGCTCCGGCGGCGAGCGTCGACGGACCATTTCCGCTGATCGTGTTCGCCCACGGGTTCGATGTCACCCCCGACACCTACTCACGGCTGATGCGCGCCTGGGCGCAAGCGGGTTATGTGGTGGCGGCGCCGACCTTTCCGCTGACGAACGCGAACGCGCCCGGCGGCGCCAAGGAATCCGACCTGGTCAACCAGCCAAAGGACGTGAGCTTCGTGATCAGCCGGCTGCTGGCCAGGAACACCGCCGGCTACGGAGTCCTGTCGGGGCTGATCAACCCAAACCAGATCGCGGTCGCGGGTCACTCCGATGGGGGTTCGACGGCGCTGGCCGTCGCCTACAACCGCCACTACGTCGATCACCGCATCCGTGCCGCCGTAATCCTCTCCGGGGCGGAGATCCCCGGAGTGACCGGTTATAGCTTCCCTGCTCCCAGCCCGCCGCTGCTGGCCACGCAGGGGACGGCCGATACCAGCAACATTCCCGCCTCCACCCGCACCTACTTTCGACTCGCGCCACAACCGAAGTTCCTGCTCTACCTGCTGAGAGCCGGCCACGGGCCGCCGTACATCAGCCAGCAGCCCCAGCTTTCGATCGTGGAGCAAGTGACGATCGCGTTCTTGGACACGTATCTGAAGGGGCTCTCCGAAGCGTCCTCGCGAATGTGGAGCGCGGCGTTCGCGCCGGGGGTGGCAACGCTCAGCCGCTGACGGCTCGCATGGGGCGGTCGACATGGCACTGACACCTCCTCGCGCCATATGATCGGTCGATGACCGCCACCGCCCAAGCTTCCCCGCACCCAAGCCTCACTGAGCCCGGCGAGATCGTCCGCTCGTTCCTGCTGGCCCTCCAAGCAGGCGAGCTCGACGAGGCCTTGGCGCTGCTTTCCGACGATGTCGTGTACACGAACGTCTCGCTACCGACGATCAGGGGTCGGGCCCGCATTGACCGCCTGTTCCGCCCGGCGCTCGACAGTGGGCGTGGTGGCTTTCGCGTCCATTTCCACACGGTCGCCACCAATGGCCAAACCGTATTAACCGAACGGACCGATGCGCTGATCTTCGGGCCGATCGAGCAGCGGCTCTGGGTGTACGGCCGCTTCGAGGTGGTCGACGGCCAAATCGTCCTGTGGCGGGACTCCTTCGATTGGCTGGACCTGCTGATCGGCCTCGTCCGCGGCATTGCCGGAGCGTTCATCCCGGCGCTCAACCGCAGCTGGCCGGGCGATTGAGTGTGGTCAGCCTTCGGGAGGTGTCCAGTTCGCTTTCATCGAGAGTGGTGCCGCCAATCCACGTCGCACCAGCGACGCTTCCGACCCTCGGCCGTGATGGCGGGCGCTGATCGTCCACTGCACGTCGCGGGGGTCGGCATGGAACGCGCGGCCCATGTCGGGGATCACCAGATTGAGCGCGAAGAAGTCCACCTGGATGCAGAACAGCGCTACCGAGACGGCGATCAGCGCTCCACGAGCTCGGTGGCTCGAAGCCTCGCCTAGGTCGACCGGCACGTCTGTGGTGTCGCTTGCGGCCACAGCCCGACCGCCGGCAGCTTGATCATCGAACCCCCCCGGTCACGACTTGACCCCGAGCAAAAACCCCGCCCAGCGGGGCAATCCCAGAGCGGCTGATGGGGCTCGAACCCACGACCTTCTGCATGGCAAGCAGACGCTCTAGCCAACTGAGCTACAGCCGCGCGGAGCGGTCAGTATAGACCCGGCTAGGCTGGCAACAGCAGAGGCGACGACCGGAATCGAACCGGTGTAGACGGCTTTGCAGGCCGCTGCGTAACCACTCCGCCACGTCGCCCGTGGGCAGTCCGTAGCGTAGCGTCGGCCGAGCCTGTTACGGCGGGGCGACGGCTACTCGACCGAACAGTCGCCCTCGCTGGCGTGGGCGCCGGGGAGGCGGCTCAACAGGGCCGCCAGCTGCTCGATCTCCTCCGCGCTGAAATGCTCCACGAACAGCCTCCGGACGCTCTCAATGTGGGCGCAACCCGCTTGCCGCAGCTTCTCGTATCCGGTGTCAGTGAGGCGCGCGTACGAGATCCGGGCGTCCTCCGCACACGGAACGCGTTCGATCAACCCTGCCTCGACCAGCCCGTCG
>VAWT01000063.1 GCA_005883415.1 Actinomycetota bacterium
TGTCGGCCCTCAGCCTCGATGCCCTCTCGAGCGTCGCGTACGGCCCGGAGGCGGCGATCGTAGTCCTGGTCGCCGCCGGGGCCGGGGCGGTCAGCTGGGTGCTGCCGGTGATGCTCGTAATCACGGCGATCCTGCTGATCCTGATCTTCTCCTACACCCAGGTGATCGCGGCCCATCCGGAGGGCGGTGGGGCCTATGCGGTCGGCAAGGCGTATCTCGGTCGCTGGCCGGCGCTGCTCGCTGCCGGGTCGCTGGTCGTCGATTACGTTTTGACGGTGGCCGTCAGCCTCGCGGTTGGCGCCGCGAGCCTCGGCAGCATCTTCCCGTCCCTCTCGCACCACCTCTTGGCGGTCGCGCTCATCGGCCTCGCGCTGCTGACGATCGTGAACATGTTCGGGATCTCCGAGTCGGCCAAGCTCTTGATGCTGCCGGCCGCAGTGTTCGTCATCTCGACCCTGGCGGTGATCGTCGTCGGCGCCATCCATCCCCACCCCAAGGCGGTAATCGGGACCAAGGAGGTGTTCCCCGTGACGACTGCCGTAGGTGTGCTGCTGCTCCTCAAGGCATTTGCGAACGGTGCCACGGCGATCACCGGGGTGGAGGCAATCGCCAACAGCGTGCCCGCCTTCCGCGAACCGCGGGTGCGCAATGCTCAGCAAACGGAGCTCGTGCTCGGGGTGCTGCTGACGATCATGCTGCTCGGGCTCACGATTGTGATTCGCGCCCACCATGTCGTGCCACGCGGCGGCGTGACGATCCTCGCCCAGGTGACCGCCGGCGCGTTCGGCAAGGGGGCCATGTTCTACGTCGCGAACCTGTCGACCGCACTCGCGTTGGGCCTTGCCGCGAACACGAGCTTCGGCGGTCTGCCGGTGCTGATGAACCTGCTGGCGAAAGACCACCGTCTGCCGCACCTGTTCTATCTCCGGGCCGAGCGGCCGGTGTACCGGTACGGGATCGTGGTACTCGCCCTGGCCGCGGCCCTGCTGCTCGTGGCTGTCGATGCCACAACCGAGCGGCTGATCCCGCTGTTCACCATCGGAGTGTTCATCGGCTTCACGATCAGCCAGGTCGGACTGGTCCGGCACTGGATCACGGCGCGACCGAGGAGGTGGCGCTGGCGCGCGGCGCTCAACGGGCTGGGCGCGACGCTCACCGCGCTGGCCGTGGTCGTCGCGCTGCTGACGAAGTTCACCCACGGGGCGTGGGTCGTGGCGGTCGCAATCCCACTGTTGATCTTGCTCTTCTGGCGTATCGAGAGCTATTACGCCAACGTCGGTTCCGAGCTGCGCCTGGGCAAGACGCCACCGCCCCCGCGCAAGCGGCAGAGCATCGTGATCGTTCCGACCACCATGGTCAATCTGCTAACCGAGAAAGCTCTGAGCGCGGCGCTGTCGATGGGGGAGACCGTGGTCGCGGTCGCGGTGGCGGGCGACGAGGAGGAATGCGCGCGGATCACACGCAGCTGGGATGACTGGAGGTCGGGGGTGCCGATCGAGGTACTGCTGGATCCCCACCGGTCGCTAGTCCGCACCGTGCTTCGTTACATCAAATCGGTGGAGAACGAGGACGCGACCGTCACCGTGCTGATCCCGGAGGTCATTCCCTCAAAGCGCCGGCACGAAATCCTCCACAACCAACGCGGGCGGATCCTGGAGGCCGTGCTCAAGGCACGCACGGACGTGGTCGTCGCCACGCTCCCGTTTCACATTCACGACTGACGGGCCGCGGGCGGACCTTGCCGGAGGCCCGCCGCAGCTCTCGCTACCGCTGTATGCGCGTCCCGATCTGCCGGGTGGAATGGAAGGCCTGGGAGACGACCGAGAAGGCCGGCTTCAGGCCGCCGTGGAGATCGACCAGTCCCTTGCCGTTGATTGACGCGTCCGGATAGGGGTTGGCTCCGTTGTAGAACGGATAGGCGGCGAAGTTCTGGAGGATCTGGACCATGGCCCCTGCGAGCCACGGCTTGGAGGCGAACACGCCGAAGTGATAGGCGAGGTTGTTGGACTGGAACTGGTAGGTCCCGTACTCCTCGACGGGGCCGTCCCTGTTGCCGTCGAACCCGAACTCGGTGACGAACAGGGCCTTTTTCGGATAGCAGGCGTGGAACGAGTCGAGGAAAGGCCCGAGCTGTGATCGGTCATCGGTGGTGCCGCCGCCCTCGTTGAACAGACCGAAATACTCGTTGCCCCCGATCACGTCGAGCGGTCGGTAGGCCGACGAGCAGGGCTCGCCGCCCCAGGTGGGAATGGCGATGCCGACAGGGCGCGTGGGGTCGAGGCGGTGGACAAGCTTCGTGGCGGTCGCGATATAGGTTGCCTCGGCGCTGCTTGGCGGCGTGGGCAGCTCATTGCCGATGCTCCACAACAGGATCGACGGATGGTTCTGGTTCTCGAGCACGTTCTTGCTCAGGAGCTGCCGTGCTCGGGCGTGGGTCGAGGGTTGGCGCAAGGTCACGTTTGGGATCCCGAAGGCCGGAACCTCCGACCAGATCATGATCCCGTCGCGGTCGGCCAGCTCCTCCATCAGCGGGCCGACCGGGTAATGGGTGCGGATGATCGTCGCCCCGAGCTGACGTGCCCAGCCGATCAGCGCCTGCGTCTGCCCGGAGCTGAGCGCCCCGCCGGAGTCGACGTTCTGCTCTTGCATGTCAACCCCGCGCGCGTGAAGCAGGCGGCCATTCAGCAACAGGCGACCGTTCCTGATCGTGGTGCTGCGGATGCCCGAGTAGTCGAGGTAGCCGCCCAGTGGGCGCCCGCGAGCGTCGCTCAGCGTCAGCGTCGCCTTGTACAGCGCCGGATTGCCGGGAGCCCAAAGCCGCGGGCGGGCGATGTGGCCGCTGGCACGCACGGTCGTGGTGGCGTGTGGCCCGATCGTGACCCGCTTGAAGCCGATCGGCACCCGCCCGTAGGAGCCGTGCAGCTGCACGGTCTGGGGGACGTCCGTCACGTTGCGGAGGAGTGCCTGCTCGGAAATGGTCGCCGCGCAGCTCGGGCAAGGCAGAAGCGGCCTGATCTGCACCTGCTGGAGATCGACCTTGGCCACCGCCCTTAGGTAGACCTCGCGCAGGATGCCGCCGAAATTCCACCAGTTGCTGCCCGGCCCGGGCGGCAACGAGTTGGCGGTGGTTCGGTCATCGACACGGACGACGAGTGTGTTGACGCCGCCGTGGAGGCCGGCCAGGTTGACCTCCCGCGGCAGAAAGGCGCCGCCATGGGTGGCGATCTGACGTCCGTTTAGCCAGACGGTGGCGTAGTAGTTGACGGACTCGAATCGCAACATCCAGTGCTGGAAGGCCGCCGGGACATAGCCGGGGAACGCCCCCGTCGGCAGCGTGAAGTCCCGGCGGTACCAGCCCACATAGCCGTACCAGCTCTGGCTGGAGAGATCGCCGGCGTTGTAGGCGTTGGGTACCGAGACCGGCGTCCAGCCGTCGGTCGAGGAGGTCGGCTGCCACCAGCCCTGTGCGACGCCGACATTCCCCTGGTCCGCGCGGTACAACCACGGCCCGCCGAGCAGAAACCGGTCCGTCTGGCCGTCGGTGGCGACGACAGACTTAGTCGGCGCAGTCGGCTGGTAGGGCGGCTGGGCGCGCGCCGTGACTGTCGCGGCGAGCGAGAGCAGGAGAGCTAAAGAGAGAACCGACCGAGCGCGCAAAGTTGACGACAGTGAAACACGCGGGGGAGGGCAGGGTTGCGGCGTCGATTTAAGCGCGCACCCTGAGCCGTCCGGCATGCAGAGCCGGGAAGTGGCCATCATGCCGCCAGGTGATCAAGGTGATCCCGCAGGCAAGCGTAATCGTCCCTGCCCGCAACGCGCAGGCGACGCTGCCCCGCACGCTCGCGGCGCTCGCCGGCCAAGATTTCGACGCCGACTACGAGGTGATCGTGGTCGACGACGGCTCGACCGATCGGACCGCCGCGGCCGCGCGGAGCGCTCGCGGCCCCGTGCGCGTGATGAGCCAGGCCCCGTCGGGTCCGGCCGCCGCCCGCAACCTTGGTGCGGCCCACTCGAGCGGGGCTGTGCTCGCGTTCTGCGACGCGGACGTGTATCCGACCCGCGGTTGGCTCCGCGCCGGCCTACAGTCACTCGCGACGGCCGACCTCGTGCAGGGCATGGTGGTACCTGATCCGCTATCGCCGCTCGGTCCATTCGACAGAACGATCTGGGTCATGTCGGCGGTCGGTCTCTGGGAAGCCGCCAACCTCTTCGTCAGGAGAGAGCTGTTTGAGCAGATCGGGGGTTTCGACGACGGAATCAGGCCGCCGACGGGCAAGCCGCTGGCTGAGGACGTGCTGTTCGGACAGACGGCGCGCGAGCTCGGTGCACGTTCGCGCTTTTGCCCGGAAGCGCTCGCGCACCACGCCGTATTCGAGCGCGACTGGCGCGCGTACGCCGGGGAGCGATGGCGGCGGCGATTCTTTCCGGCGATCGCCCGAGCGGCGCCCGGGCTCCGCAGAAGCTTCTTCTACCGTCGCTGGTTCCTTGACGCCCGCAGCGCGCGCTTCGACCTCGCGCTGGCCGGAGGCATCGCCGCCTTCGCCTCAGGCTCGCCGGCGCCGCTGTTCGCGGCGGCACCATACCTGCGTGTACTACGCGCACACGCACAGCGCGGCCAGACGGCCGGGCGCTCGGGCCTCACGGTCGCGCTGGTGGACGTGGCAGCCGACCTCGTCAGCCTCGGGGCGTTGCTGCACGGCAGCGTGCGCTATCGGGCAGCCGTACTCTGAGGGGCAGGACCACGAGGCCGTATGCTCGCGCGTCGATGCTCGAGTCAGCCGCCCGTCTGATCGGCGAACGCGTTGGCGCGGATGGGCTCGTGCTCGATGTCGGTGGGGGGGCGCGGCCTTTTCCCCGTGCCGACTGGGTGATCGACATCCTGCCCTACGAGGCTCGCGGCACACTCGGTTGGGACGGAGATCCGCGCGGTGAGCGCTTCCGGCCGAGCTCCTGGGTGTGCCGCGACATCTGCGATAGACAGCCGTGGCCGTTCGCCGACCGGCAGTTCGACTTCGCGGTCTGCTCGCACACCCTCGAGGACGTTCGCGACCCGGTGTGGGTCGGCAGCGAGTTGCAGCGGGTTGCTGCCGAGGGTTACATCGAGGTCCCCTCGCTCCGCGAGGAGCTCACGTACGGTATCCACGGTCCCTGGGTGGGCTGGTCGCACCATCGCTGGCTGGTGATCGTCGAGGAGAGGAGCATCGAGTTTCTGTTTAAGCACCACGTCGTGAACCGCCGTGGCAGTCACCTGCCCGCGGGATCGGCGGCCGGCCTGACACCCGAGCAGCGCGTCCAGACACTGTGGTGGGAGGGCCATTTCGACGTGCGCGAGTGGCTGGCGTCAAGTGCGCAGGAGCTGGATGGTTTTCTAGAGCACTTCGTCGCCGGCACAGAGCACTCGTCCCATCGCGGGCTCAGGCACTGGATCCACCGGCGATGACCTGCGTCCGGTCGGGCGGACCGTGCGAAGCACCTCCGAGCAGCTCCCGATACAGCGCCAGGTATCGCTCGACGCACCGCTCCACCGAAAACTCCGCAGCGCGGGCGCGACAGGCAGCGTCGGTGGCGGGATCGTCGGTCAGCGTGAAGGTCTCAAGCAACGCCTGGGCGAGCGGCTCGGGCTCGAGCGTCCCAAACAGGCGACCGAGCTGTGGCCGGTCGACGATCTCGGGGACCGCGCTGTGGGCGTAGCCGACGACCGGCGTTCCACACGCCAGCGCCTCGACCAGCACGAGTCCGAAAGCCTCGTTGACGGACGGCAGCGCGACTACCCAGGCCTCCGAATACGCGCGCGCCAGCTCGACGGTGTGGTCCAGGTTCCGCCACTCGAGTCCCGGGATGTTGAGGTTTCCGAGCACCTTGGAGGCGAGCGCGCGATTGCGAGGTTGGGACAAGATGAGTCGGGTGTCGGATCGCTTTTGCCGGATCAGGCCGAGCGCATCGAGCAGCAACCGCACGTTCTTGCGTTCCACCTCCGACGCCGCGCTGCACACGATCGTCGGCCGGTCACTGCGGGCCGCGAGCCGCGTGAATGCAGCCAGGTCGACGCCCGGCGGGATGACCCGGGCGTCGCAGCCGAGCGACGAGCGAAAATGCTTTGCGGCGTGGTTGGAGAGCGCAACTACGGCGTCGCACCCCGCCACCGCACGGCGGGTTACCGCTTCACGCCAC
>VAWT01000402.1 GCA_005883415.1 Actinomycetota bacterium
CCGACCCGCTGCGCCGCCGCCAGAGTGACTGGGACGGTCGAGGGATCCTTCATCGCCACCCGGTTAGCGGTGGTGTCACCGATCCGATTTGCGTTCTTGAGGCGGAGCTCCCACGGATTCATCCCCAGCACCTCCGCGATCCGGTTCATGTGCAACTCAACCGCCATCGACACCGAGGTGACGCCGAACCCCCGCATCGCTGTCGTCGGAACCCGGTTCGTGAACACTACGAACCCGTCGCACCTGAGGTTCGGGATTGTGTAGGCGCCCGTGTGATGGAACGCGTGCTTCGTTAGCCCGTAGGGCGAAAAGCGGGAGTACGCGCCGGAGTCGTGAAGCGTCAGCGTCCGCCGGCCGAGCAGCCAGCCGTCCTTCGAGACCGCATCTTCTAGCTCGATGTGCCACGGCGCACGGGTGGAGGATGCGAGCAGCTCCTCCTCGCGCGTCCAGCGCCACTTAACCGGCCGGTGGGACTTCAGCGCCAGCAGCGCGCTGATCGTCTCGGCGGCGGTGTCGACCTTGCCGCCAAAGCCGCCGCCGACGGTCCCGCCGACGAACTTCAGGCGGTTGAGCGGAACCTCGAGGTGCGCCGCCACCACCCCCAGAGAGAAGTACATCGCCTGCGTGCAGGAGTAGATCGTCAACCGCCCGCTGGCCTCGGGAACGACCAGTGCAATCTGCGTCTCGAGCGGGCAGTGCTCGATCGCCTGCGGCCGGTAGACGCCGGAGACGATCACGTCGGCCTTGTCGAAGGCCCACTCTAGGTCGCCCTTCCGGATCCGGCGATGGTTGTAGGGACCGAAATGTGGATATACGGCGCCCCACTGGTGGAACTTTGGCGCGTCGGGATCGAGCGCGGTCCGCACGTCGAACACCGGCGGACGCTCCTCGTACTCGACCTCGATCGCCTCGATCGCCTCGAGCGCGGCGGCCTGGTCCTCGGCAGCGACCGCCGCGACCGGCTGGCCGCGGTAGCGGACATCGTCCTGCGCGAGCAGTGGCTCGTCGGCGGGAATGCCGAGGGCCTCCAGGTGGCCATAGACGTTCTTCGGCACGTCCCTGTGCGTGACCACGGCGCGCACTCCGGGCACCCGCTCGGCCTGGGCTGTGTCCAGGCGCGTGATCGCCGCATGATGATGCGGAGAACGCAATGCCTTTGCGACCAATGTGCCGGGCACCCGCACATCGTCGACGTACACGCTGCGCCCGGTTATGTGAGCAATACCGTCGTAGCGAGGTAGCTTTGCTCCGACTGCTTTCATGCTGGCGACCCCTTGATCTCGATCTCCGGCTCAGACGGCTCCGCGGGCAGCATCTCGTCCAGCTCGGCCACGTCGACCTCACCGCGTGAGGCTGCCATCACCGCGTCGACGATCTTCACGTATCCGGTGCAGCGGCAGACGTGCCCGCTGAGCGCCTCGATTACCTGTTCCCGCTGGAGCGCTCCATCGCTGCGCTTGAGCAGACCGTGCGCAGCCATGATCATGCCCGAGGTGCAATACCCGCACTGAGCGGCGTAACGCTGATGGAAGGCGGCCTGGACCGGGGATAGGTCTCCTGGCGCTCCGACGCCCTCAACGGTCGTCACCTCGGCCGCTTCAACGCTCACAACCGGGAGCAGACAAGACCGACGCGGCTCGCCGTCGACGAGTACCGTGCAGGTACCGCAGGCTCCCTGCTGGCATCCCACTTTCGGGCTGAGGATGTTGAGCTCCTCGCGCAGCACCTCCAACAGCGAGGTCAGCGGGGCACTAGAGATGGCGTGCGTGACGCCGTTGACTTTCAGCTCCAAGGTTCAGCCTCCTGAAAGTTGCTCGAGGGCTCTCCGAACGAGCGTCGGCAGGACGGTGCGCCGATACCAGGCAGAGGCGAGGGCGTCATCGTGTGGGTCCACCCCATCAGCCGCGCTGGTGGCCGCTTCGCGCGGCGCCGCCCCCCCGGCAAGGGCCCGCTCCACGGCCGAGAGCCGCACCGCCCGCGGTCCCGTCCCTCCGGCGGCGACTCGCAGCCCATCGGCGGTCTCGGCGCAGGCGACCGACAGGACCGCGTAAGAATGAGCGTGTGGGCGGCGCTGCGAGAGGTACGACGCTCGGCGCGGACGATCGACCTCGATCGCCAGCACCAGCCTCGGCTCGCCTCCTGCGCGACCGAGAAACTGCTCCACGGACTCGGTGCGCTCGCCGCCTGGGCCCGCCGATCGCACGCGGGTGTCGAGTGCCAGCAGCGGCGCCTGCAGGTCGGCGCGCGGGCTCTCCCTGCCGGGCGGGGCGCACAGGTTCCCGCCGACAGTCGCGTGCGCCCTGATCTCGGGGTCAGCGCCGCCGGCAAACACCGTCACCCCGCGCCCATCGCCAAATGAATCCACGGCCTCGGCTGCCGACGCTGGCATCAGTACCTGAGTGTCGCTTGTCCGCACTGCGCTCCTGTCTCCTTCCTCCTGGGCGGCCCGGACACTCTAGCTCCGCTACGCCGCGCACGGCAAGGCTCTAGCTGCAGTCGGCGGAGGATCGAAGCCGGCGGGCTACAGTGACAACACATGGAGGAGTTCAGCGGCATCGAGCAGCTCGAGGAGGCGCTGCTCGGCGCCGCCTACTTGCCGGACCGCGGGCTGGCGACCGCGCTCTTCCTGGCGCTCCGGGTGCGCAAGCCGCTGCTGCTCGAGGGCGAAGCCGGAGTGGGCAAGACGGAGGCGGCCAAGGCGATCGCCGCCGCCCTCAACTCTCGACTGATCCGCTTGCAGTGCTACGAAGGCCTCGACGTCGCCCACGCCGTCTACGAGTGGAACTACAGCCGCCAGCTGCTGCACATCCGCGCCACCCAGGACGCCGGCGCCGTAGCTGAGGACGAGCTATTTGGGCCCAAGTTCCTGATCCGGCGGCCGCTGCTCGAGGCGATCTCCTCGAGTGAACCGGTGGTGCTGCTGATCGATGAGATCGATCGGGCCGACGACGAGTTCGAAGCATTTCTGCTCGAGATGCTCTCCGACTTTCAGATCACCATCCCGGAGGTCGGCACGATCCGTGCCGAGCGCCGGCCCGTGGTGGTCTTGACCTCCAACCGCACAAGGGAGCTGCACGACGCCCTCAAGCGTCGCTGTCTGTTCCACTGGATCGGGCATCCGTCGTGCGAGCGGGAGGTCGAGATCGTGCGCCTGCGCGTCCCGGGCGTACCGGAGCGGCTGGCAGCAGAGGCCGTGAGGTTCGTGCAGGGGCTGCGGCAGCTCGACCTGGCCAAGCCGCCCGGCGTCGCCGAGACCGTCGACTGGGCAGAGGCGCTGGCGGCGCTCGGCCGGCGCGAGCTCGACGCCGAGGTCGTCTCCTCCACGCTGGGCTCGGTCCTCAAGTATCACGAGGATCTGGAGCTGGTGCAGGACGAGACGCTGGTCGGCCTGCTGGAGGAGGCTCGCTCTGCCGGCTGACGCGCTCGTACGCCACGTCGTCACATTCGGTCGCGTGCTGCGGGAGGCAGGGCTCGAGGTGGGTCCGGGACGGATCGCCGACGCGCTCACGGCACTCGACCACATTGACCTCCCGCGGCAAGACGATGTCTACTGGTCCCTGCGCACCACGCTCGTGACCCGGTTCGAGGAGATCGAGCCGTTCGACCGGGCGTTCAACGCGTGGTTCCTGCGCGCGCCGGTCATTCCTCCCGTGCGGACCCGGGCTGGTCAGCGGCTGCGGGCCACCACCGTCCGCCGCGGCGAGCCGGTCCGCGGTGGCGAGGAGAAGCCTGCCGAAGACCAGCTTGAGGTTGGCTGGAGCGCGACCGAGGTCCTGCGACAGCGCGACTTTGCCGCGATGACCCCTGAGGAGTTCTCGGCGGCGCGAAGGTTGATGCGCAAGCTCGCGGCCGTCCGTCCGCAACGGCGCTCGCGGCGGCTGCGACCGCACCCGCGCGGGCAGAAGCTCGATCTGCGCCGGCTGGCTCGGCGCTCGTTGGCCACCGGCGGGGAGCCGATCGTCCCCAGCTTCCGTCGCCGCATCGATGTCTCGCGCCGACTGGTGATCCTGTGCGACATCTCTGGCTCGATGGAGGCCTACACGCGGGGGCTGCTGCTGTTCATGCACGCGGCGGTGGAGGGCCGCAGGGTGGAGGTGTTCGCGTTCGGTACACGCCTGACGCGCCTCACTAGCGCCCTACGCACCCGAGACCCGGAGCGAGCGCTCGAAACCGCGGCCGCCACGGTCGTCGATTGGGCCAGCGGAACGCTGATCGGCGCGTCACTGAAGGAATTCAACGACGAGTGGGGCCGCCGGGCGTTCTCGCGCGGCGCGGTCGTGGTGGTCGTCTCGGACGGATGGGAGCGGCAAGACCCGGCGCTCGTGCGCCGCGAGATGGCACGGCTGGCGCGCTCGGCGTATGCCGTGGTGTGGGTCAATCCCCTGAAAGGCAATATCGACTACGAGCCGTTGAGCGCGGGGATGCGCGCGGCGCTGCCACACGTCGATCGCTTCCTCGCCGGCCACAACATCGCAAGCTTGGAAAACCTCGCGAACACCCTGTCCGCGATCGATAGGAGGCACGGAGCATGAAGGAGCTGTTGGAAGACATCGAAAGCTGGCGCGCGCGGGGGGAGCGCGTTTGCGTGGCGACCGTGA
>VAWT01000403.1 GCA_005883415.1 Actinomycetota bacterium
AGAACCAAGCCCTCGCTGCACACGTCGCCCTCGACTACGTCTACCCGTGACCCGAGGCCCATGCTCTCGAGGGCCGTCAGCGCCGGTCGATCGCGACGGACGACGCACACGCGCGCGCCGCGCTCGAGTAGGCCCTTGACGAGCCACGAGCCGAGCAAGCCGTAGGCGCCGGTGACGAGCGCCGACCGGCCGCTCAGCCCCACAGCTTCCACGGCGCCCGTTCGCTCAACTCCACAGGTTCCACGGCGCGCGCCCGCTCGCCCACAGCTCGTTCAGCGCCACCGCGTCCTTGTAGGTGTCCATGCAACCCCAGAATCCTTCGTGCCGGAACGCTTGCAGCTGGCCGGCTGCGGCCAGCCGCTCGAGAGGCTCCCGCTCGAGCACGTCATCCGGCCCCACCGACCGCAGCACACCGGGTTCGAAGCAGAAGAAGCCGCCGTTTATCCAGTGCTCCGATCGCGGCTTCTCCTGAAACGCACGCACGGCGCCGTCGCCATTGAGCTCGGCGACTCCGAACGGAAGCTCAGGCCTGACGACGGTCATAGTCGCCGGGGCCTCCTGGCCCCGGTGGTGGTCGAGCAGGCGCCGCAGGTCGATGTCAGCGACACCGTCGGCGTATGTGACGCAGACGGTTTCGTCGCCTTCCAGCGCCTCGGACGCGCGACGCAGACGGCCACCCGTCGGGGTATCGGCACCCGTCTCCAAGCACCGAATCCGCACGCCACCGGGCCATCGTTCACTATCCACGAAGTCCTCAATCAGCTCCGCCCTGAACCCGGTGAGCAGCAGGAAGTCGGAGAACCCCTGCGCCAGGTAGATCTTGATCACGTGCCACAGAATCGGGCGGCCGCCGATCTCTACCAGTGGCTTCGGGATCGACTGGGTCTGCTCGCGCAGGCGGGTGCCGGCGCCACCACACAGAATCGCCACGGTCGGAAGCACCGGGGGATTATTCATCAGGGGACTGGTGCGAGATAGGTCTCCACGATGGGGACCTATATCCCAGTTGTCCGCTCAGGCACCCAGCACCGGACCGACCTGCACTGGGCGCCGCTCTACCGTGCTGTCCCCTGCAGCTGGGCCTCGAGCCGCTGAAGCCTCGCGACCCGGGCCTCGAGCGGCGGGTGTGTCGAGAACAGGGTGGAGACCGTCTGCTTGGCCTTCGGAGGCATGATGTAGAAGGCCGCCATCTCACCCGAGGCGGCGCGCAGGTCGCGCTGAGGGATCCGCTGCATTGTGCCCTCGATCTTGTACAGGGCCGCGATCAATGCGCTCGGGCGGCCGGTGAGGATCGCCGAGCCGCGGTCGGCGGCGAACTCCCGGTAGCGGGAGAGCGCCTGCAGCAGCAGCCAGGAGATCACGTACACGACCGCCGACACAAGGATCACGACGATGGCGCCTGGGCCGTTGTTGTTGTCGTCGAACGCGCCGCCGAACCAGAAGCCAACCTGGGTGATGAACGCGGCGATCGAGGCGAAGAAGCTGGCGAGCGTCATCACAATCACGTCCCGGTTCTGGACATGCGTCAGCTCGTGTCCGAGCACGCCCTCCAGCTCGCCGTCGTCGAGCAGCTCCAGGATGGCGGTGGTGGCACACACGGTGGCGGTCTTCGGTGAGCGCCCGACCGCGAACGCGTTTGGCATCGGCGTCTGCGCGATCGCGATGCGTGGCTTCGGGATGTTGGCCTGGATGCACAGGCGCTCGATGATCGCGTGCAGCCGGCGGGCCTGATTGGAGTCCCCCGGACCGACCACGCGCGCCCCCATCGACAGAAGCGCGAGCTTGTCGGAGGTGAAGAACTGGATCAGGAACAGCCCGCCCGCGACCACGGCGATGATGATCGCCCCGGCGCCGGCGGCGAACAGGACGCCCACCAGCACCGCGTATACGAGCCCCAGCAGGAACAGGGTGAAAACCATCCGGGTCTGAAGGCCGCGGTCACGGCCGAATGTGTTTGGTCGCGCCATAACACATTGATATTGGCAGACCGGATAACGGGGGATTCAACGATAACATCGGGGGCCAGGGCTCCTCCGTATCGCTGAACGTCTCCGCGCCGCGGTCGCCTGCCGGCTCGGCGACGCAGTCGCGGCTCGCCGCCTCGTCGCTCGCCGCCGGCCGGGTCGCCACCGCCTTCTCGAGTGGCGCTAGCGCCGTGACCTCCCACGGAGGTTCGGGTGCTGCCACCGTCGGTCCGGGGGGCACCCAGGGCGTCCCGAGCACGGGTCAGCAGCCTCAGTCGACCGGCAGCCCCTCACCGGGGCAGTCACAGCCCACTCAGCCCACCCAGCCGACGTCCCCCTGCGGCTCGTGCGGCGCTGCGCCGACGGGTACGCCCGGGCTCGGCGGAGTTGTCCAAGGGGCCACCCACACACTGGGCAATACGGTCACCGGAGCGTCTCAGTCCCTCGGCTCCACGGTCTCGCAGGCGACGGGCGCGGTAGGGAGCCAGGTGCCGGGGGCGGGCTCGGTTGTCTCAGCCGTCGGCAGCGCTGTCGGTAGCACGGTCAGCGGCGCGGGAACGGCCGCGGGCGGCTCGGTGAGCGGAGCCGGCCAGGCGGCCGGCGGTCTGCTGAGCGGGCACTAGGCGCGCCCCGGGGAGCGCGGATCGCGCCGGGGTGGTCGCCCTCCCTCGGTCAGGCGGGCGCGAGCGCCCGCTCGATGAACCGCACGCTGACGGCCTGCATCTCGGCGTCGTGCTGGATCGATCGGTGATGGCCACCGGGCAAGACGATCAGCCGACTGGCCGGCGAGCGCAGTCTCTTGGAAAGCTCTCGCGAATGCTCGACCGGCACCTGCTCGTCGCCGGCTGCGTGAAGTAACAGGATCGGGATCTCGAGCGCCTCGACCTCCGCGTGGAGATCGTGGGCAGCGAGGAAGCCGTCCAGCGAGGGGACGTCAGCGTCGAACCTCAGCGTCCCCGCTCTCAACCCGCGGCGCAGACCCTCGCCGCTCGCCGGGCAGATGGCCACGATGGCACGGGCTCCAACGACAGGAGCGGCCAGGATCGCGAAATGCCCTCCCATGCTCGACCCCCGCAGCGCGATCGGTAGTCCCGTCCCGCACGTGTCTCGAAGCAGCCGCGTCATGGCGTGCACGTCCTCGAGCACGCGGTCATTCATCGGCCCGTCGCTCTCGCCGTGCCCGCGCTGGTCGAAGGTGATGGCGGCCAGCGAAGCCGCAATCAGCACCCGGGCGTAGTCGTGGTGGCTCTCCTTGCAGGAGCCGGCGCCGTGCAGGATGACCACGCCGCCGCGGGGCGTCTCGCTCGGCGACCACAACGAATATGCCAGCCCTTCGTGCCGGCCGGCTCGAGCCGGACGGGGCGGATTCACGGTGCGCACGAGCCTCCGCACCCGGGCGATCATGGCATGATCGCCCGGTGCCGGCGACCACAACGACGTTTTCCCACGTCTACCCGCAGGGGACGCGCGTCAACGAGCGCGGCCGGCTGGAAATCGGCGGCTGCGACGCGATCGAGCTGGCGCGGGAATTTGGCACGCCTGCGTATGTCGTGGCCGAGGACGACCTTCGCGCCAGGGCCCGTGCGTTCGTCGAGACACTAGCCGCGCGGCACGCCGACTACGACGTCCTGTTCGCGTCCAAGGCCTTCCCGTGCACGGCCGTGTATCGCGTCCTGGCCGAGGAGGGACTGTCGTGTGACGTGGCGTCGGGTGGCGAGCTGGCTCTGGCGCTCAAGGCGGGACTTCACCCCCGCCGCCTGTACCTGCACGGCAACGCCAAGTCAGAGACCGAGCTGCGCCAGGCGCTGGACACCGGCGTCGGCCACATCGTGCTCGACTCATTCGACGACTTCGAGCGCCTGGAGCGGGCGTGCGCGGAGCTCGACCGGCGTCAGGAGGTTCTGATCCGGGTAACGCCCGATGTCGCCGGCGACACGCACCAGGCGATGTCGACGGGCCAGGCGGACTCGAAGTTCGGGTTCACGATGGACCAGGCCCCGACGGCGATTGAAGAGATCTCTGAGTACATCGATGCCGTCGTGTCGGCCGCGCACGAGCTCCTCCCGCGAGGTCCGGAGACGCGGCTGCTGCTCGAGCCAGGCCGGGCGCTCGTAGCCAACTCGACCGTGACCCTGTACACGGTGGAGACCGTCAAGCGCAACGTCTCCACCTGGGTGGCGGTCGACGGCGGCATGTCCGACAACCTGCGCCCGATGCTGTACGGCTCGGTGTACGAGGGGCTGATCGCCGATCGGCCGCTGGCGGCCGCCAACGAGCGCTGCCGCCTGGCCGGCAAGCACTGCGAGTCAGGCGACGTGATCATCCGCGACGTGGCGCTCGCCGACCCCACGCCCGGGGACATCGTCGTCACGCCGGTCACCGGCGCGTACGGACACGCGCTGGCCAACAACTACAACGGCGTCCCGCGACCGCCGGTCATCTTCTGCCGCGACGGTTCGGCGCGGGTGGTCGTGCGCCGCGAGACCCTCGACGACCTCGCGGGCCGTGACCTCTAGGGAGTTCCGGGTCGGCCTGCTGGGCCACGGGACGGTGGGTTCGGCGTTCGCCAAGTTGCTGCCGGAGCAGGCCGAGCGGGTGGAGCGGATCACCGGGCTGCGGCCGTCGCTGACCGGAATCCTCACGCGCGGCGAGGGGTCGTTCGACGAGCTGCTGGAGAGCTCGGAGCTGATCGTCGAGCTATTGGGCGGGATCGAGCCCGCTCATGAATACGTGCTGCGGGCGATGCGATCCGGGCGCCACGTGGTGACGGCCAACAAGCAACTTCTGTCCCGTCACGGCGAGGAGCTTTGGGAGGTGGCCCGCTCCGAGGGTGTGCAGCTGCGGTTCGAGGGAGCGGTTGCAGGCGTGGTGCCGGTGATCCGCGTACTTCAGGAGTCGCTCGCCGGCGCCAGGGTCGACCGCGTCCACGGGATCGTCAACGGCACAACGAATTTCATCCTGACCGAGATGGCTCGCACGGGGGAGACGTTCGGCCAAGCCCTTCAGGAGGCGCAGCGCCTGGGATACGCGGAGGCCGATCCCACCGACGACGTCAATGGCTCGGACGCCGCAGCCAAGATGGCGATCCTGGCCCGGCTGGCATTTGACACGCCGGTCCACATCGACCAGGTGATCTACGAAGGGATCGAGCACATC
>VAWT01000064.1 GCA_005883415.1 Actinomycetota bacterium
AGCCATTTGGGCCTCCTTGGGTGGGGATTGATGACGGCACCAAGCTTGCTCGCCTAATCCGAACATAGCGCCCGTCGAGACCCGGGGTTTGCTGCCTAGCGTGCACCCCGGGGTGGTCCCCTGGTTGGGCGGATCGCGGGGACCCGCCTGCGACAGACGTGCTTCCTGCCGCCTCAGCTCAGACCGGGACTGGCTCGAGGTCGGAGCTGGGCATCGCATCCGCCAACTCCCGGCGAGAACGGATGTCGAACTTGGTGAACACGCTACCCAGATGCCACTCCACGGTGCGCAGGCTGAGGAACAGCCGCGCGCCGATCTCGGGGTTCGACAGCCCATCGCGGGCGAGCCGCGCGATCTGCCGCTCCTGCGCGGTGAGATCGTCGCGGGTCCGCTGCCGGGCACTCGCGCGCGATCGCAACCGTGGCATTGCGCTCGCGCGCTGGCGAGCGCGCTGGCGACTCCCTGGTCGCCGAAGCGCTCGCCCGGTCTGGAAGCTGGAGATCGTGAAAGCGCTCGTCCGGGTGGGGCCAGCTTTCCGCGCGGAGCGGGACAGCTCCTGACCGCGACAAGATGCTCGTTTCGCGAGGAATGCAAGAGTCACCGATGCGGCTTCGCGGCTCGCGAATCTCGTCCAGAGCACGCGCACCGGGCGCGAAGGGGAGAGGCTCGCTCATCGCGCAACGTTGGAGCGGTCCGATGATTCGGACGCGGAGACACAGGAGGGGATGTTCGGCTGCTTCGGCAGCAGCTGGTGGCCTTCGACGACGGCGGCCGCGAGGTCGGCGAGCTTGCGGTTGGTCCGGCGCGACTCGTCGCGCAGCATCTGGAAGGCGTCAGCGTCGTCGACGGAATGACGCTCCATCAGGATGCCCTTGGCTCGCTCGGTAATCGCTCGGCGGCCGAACGCGCCCTCGAGGTCGTGGTACTCGGTGAACCTGCGGAGCACGATGTCGATTGCGCTCTGCCAGTCGTCGACCTCGGCGTCGGTGATGTAGGCGAAGATGCCGCGCTTCGATGCCTCCTTGACGAAGGCGGGATCGGGCGCGTGGATGAGGAGGATCACCGGGCACGCGGCCTCCTGCACGATCTCGTCGATCAGGGCGAGGGCATGCTCCGAGCTCTTGCCGAGGCCGACCAGGGCCACATCGGGCTGCTCCCTGGCGGTCACGACGCCGACGTCCGGAACTTCGATCTCGCTTGCGATCACCTCATGCCCGAGGTTCGCGACCGTGGGCGCGACGAGCGCCAGCCGATCCTTGCGCTCGTTGGCGATCAGCACGCGGAGATGCTCGGTCTCGCGATACCTCATCGACGGCCCAATCAGTCCCAAGTCTAGCTCTGGGGAAGCGCCTGTCGAGGGCCGCTTGTATCCGGGTGTACATTGGTTATTGCGCTTCGCCTCAAACCTCGGCGAGCGAGTCTTTCCGGCTCCGACCCTCGGCCGGTGTGTCGGCGTAACGACCTCAAGGTCTGCGCCATAACCACCAGACGTTAGGAGCCCACATGTCTTTCATGACCGAGAAGTCAGCGGACGCCACAGCGATCCGGCCGCTCACGGGGGCGATCCCCCAGGCGGATCTCGATGATCTGCGTGCGCGCGTTGTCGCCACGCGCTTCCCCGAGAAGGAGACCGTCGACGATCTGTCGCAGGGGCCGCCCCTCGCGACGATGCAGGCGCTCGCGCGCTACTGGGCAGACGAGTACGACTGGAGCAAGTGCGAGGAGAAGCTGGACGCCCTGCCGCATTTCATGACCGAGATCGATGGCTTGGACATCCATTTCATCCACGTTCGCTCGGACCACGAAGACGCGTTGCCGCTCATCGTCACGCACGGATGGCCGGGCTCGATCGTCGAGCAGCTGAAGATCATCGATCCGCTCACCAATCCCACGGCGCACGGCGCGAGCGCCTCGGATGCGTTTCATCTGGTGATCCCGTCGATGCCCGGCTACGGATTCTCGGGCAAGCCGACCGAGACCGGCTGGGGCCCTGAGCACATCGCGCGTGCCTGGGCGGAGCTGATGAAGCGCCTGGGATACGACCGCTACTGCGCCCAGGGCGGCGACTGGGGCGGGCAGATCACCGACCTGATGGGTGCACAGGCGCCTCCGGGGTTGATCGGCATCCACACCAACTTCCCTGGTGCTGTTCGACCCGATGTCGCGCAGGCGGTCCAGTCCGGCGGCCCGGCGCCGTCGGGTCTCAATGACGAGGAGACGCGCCTCTACGAGAAGCTGAAGGACTTCTTCGCGACGGACGTGGCGTACGCACTCGAGATGGGGACCCACCCGCAGGCGCTGTACGGAATTGCGGATTCACCCGTCGGCCTGGCCGCCTGGATGCTCGACCACGACTCGACGAGCTTGGCGCTGATCGCGCGTGTCTTCGACGGACAGGCCGAAGGCCTTACCCGAGACGACGTGCTCGACAACATCACGCTGTACTGGTTGACGAACACCGGGGTCTCTTCGGGACGTCTCTACGCGGAGAACACGGTCGGCTTCTTCGACCCGAAGGGCGTCTCCGTCCCGGCAGCCGTGAGCGTCTTTCCTGACGAGCTCTACCAGCCGCCGCGGAGCTGGGCGGAGGAGGCCTATCCCAACCTCATCCATTTCAACCAGCTCGACAAGGGCGGTCACTTCGCTGCCTGGGAGCAGCCGGAGCTGTTCGTCTCCGAGGTCCGCACTGGGTTGCGCTCGCTTCGCTAGATGTCGGTACTCGCACGCGTGCACATGCCCCCGCTCGGCGGCGCGACCGAGTGGCTCGACTCCGAGCCGCTCGGCCCCGCCGAGCTGCGCGGCCACGTCGTCCTCGTGAACTTCTGGACGCTGACGTGCATCAACTGGCTGCGCCAAGAGCCGTACGTTCGCGCCTGGGCGCGGGCCTACCGAGACGACGGGTTGGTCGTGATCGGAGCCCACACGCCGGAGTTCTCGTTCGAGCAGGAGATCGACCTCGTGCGGCAGGCGACGAAGGAGCGAGAGATCGATTACCCGGTCGTGGTCGATAACGACTACGAGATCTGGAGCGCCTTCGACAACAACTACTGGCCGGCGCTCTACTTCGTCGACGCCGACGGCGTCGTCCGCGATCACCACTTCGGCGAGGGACGCTACGAGCAATCGGAGCGGGTCATCCAGCGTCTGCTCGGCGTCGAGCGCGAGCTCGTCGCTGTCGAAGGGGTCGGCGTGGAGGCGCCGGCCGACTGGGACCATCTGCAAACGTCCGAGACGTATCTCGGCCACCTGCGCGGCGAGCGCCGGGCCGACAGGCTACCCGAGCGCCTGCGCGTGAACCACTGGGTCCTCGCCGGCGAGTGGACGACCGGGCGTGAGAACGTCGTACTCGATCAGGCCGGTGGCAGCATCGCCTTCCGTTTCCACGCGCGCGACGCGCACCTGGTCCTTTCTCCCGGAGCGCGAGAGCCAATTCCCTTCCGCGTGTTGCTCGACGGCGAGGCTCCGGGCTCGTCGCATGGCGTGGATGTCGACGAGGACGGGAACGGCCTGCTCCGGGACGGCCGCCTGTACCAACTCGTGCGCGAGCACGACGCAATCCGCGAGCGGACGCTTGAGATCACATTCCTCGAGCCTGGCGCCGAGGCGTACGCGTTCACGTTCGGGTAGAGATGGACGACTGGGTCGTAGTCGAGGTCGCCCGTAGCGAGCCCGAGGCCGAGCTGCTCTGCTCGGTCTTGCGTGGCGCCGGCATCGAGTGCCTGCCCCGGTTAACGAACAGCGGGGCCGGGGCTGGAGACGGGCTGGGCACCGTGGGGGCGCACGACATCATGGTCAGCACGCAGGACGCGCAAGACGCACGCGAGATCCTGCACGAACCCCGATGAGCGACGAATGACAGCTCGACCGAACCAAGCGTCGGCCGTACACGGCCTCAAGTGCGCCGACCTAGTCGACGCGATAGGGCGGCTGCATCGCCACCGCTGTCACATCCTCGATCTCGTCAGTCCGACGCCGGGGCGGGTCCTATTCGGCTCAGCGGTGACCATCTCGTATTTCCCGAGCTGCTCGGCTGCGCTCGATCCGGAGCGCTAAAACCTCGCCAACCTGTTCTACGAAGCGATCGGCCACGAGCCGGCCGGCAAGGTGATCGTGCTTGCGTCGAACGGCTGCACCGACACCTCGATGGGCGGCGGCACAAACCTGCTGCGGCTCGAGCAGAACGGGTGCGCCGGGGTGCTCACGGACGGTCGCCTGCGCGACTTCGACGAGCTTGCGCGCTACGACTTCGCAGCCTACTGCTCGGGTGAGGCGACTCGCTGAGGAGGCGACCATTTGACCCCGTTTCAGGCAAACGCGCCGGTAGTCCTCGAGGGCGTAGGCGTGGTGCCCGGCCAGTACGTGTTTGCCGACTCCTCCGGCGCTGTGTTGATCCCGGACGGGCAGATCGACGAGGTGCTGGCAGAGGCACGCAAAGTCGAGGCCGTCGGATGCCGCCTCTCGCGACCAGATCGCCCGCGAGCGGGTCGCGTGAACGATCACTCCGCTAGTAGCCCCCGCGGTTGTTCGACGCGCGGTGCTCCTTTCGCGTGTTTGCGAGCGTCTCTACCGCTCGACTGCAGATGCCTGCTCCGGACGAATCTCGATCGTCTTCGGCATCGCCAGCGCGACACCCGCGTTCGCAAGGGAGCAGGTCTATGCCATGACGGGCATGGTGCTCCTGCTCGTCGCCAATAGGAGGGCGCACGTCCTACGTCGCCAAACCGGTCGTGAGCTCTGCGACGTCGCGCTGAGCAAACAGTCGTCCGTTGCCGGTGCTGAACAGCGTCTCGAAGGTGCTGGCCAGCACCGAGGCGGAGCCGTGCTCCACGATCGGCCAACGAGAGTCCTCACCGCCAAGATCGGCATCCAGGGAACTACTGCGACGACGATCGCGGGCCGTACGCCGCGAGGATCTGTCGGTCCGTTTCCTCTCGTGAGAGGTAGATGTCCAGTTCCGAGCCGGCGCAGCGCTGAGCGCCCATCGCATTGCCGTACTGGCAGGCCACGACGTAATCGCGGTACGCCAGGTAGCCGTAAGCCAATCCCCCGGCGAACGAGTCGCCAGCGCCGGTCGTGTCCACCACGCGCTCCACCGGGATGGGGTCGACGAACTCCTCGGCGACCCCGCCGGAGCCGTCCCGGTAGAAGGCCACGCAGCCGCGCTCGTCAAGCGTCACGCATACCGCCCCGACACCGCGGTCCAGACAGTGCTGCGCCAGGTCGTGCAGTTCTTCGGTGCTCAGCCCCGGCGGGTCAGCCGTCACCTCCGCTGAGTGACCGAGCCACGTCGAGCTCGCTTCCTGGAGGTTCATCTTCAAGATGTCGATGTACGGAAGCCAGACATCCCGGTCAGCCCACACCCGTGGATGGCGCTCGCCACTGCGTGTCAACGTCGTGGTGGGCCCATGGCCATCCAGCACCACCGTCGCGTGGCTGTGCTCCTTAATGTGCCGCAGCGTGGGCTGCCCCACCTCATAGTCCGTGATCGGGACACAGACAAACACGTCGGCATCGAGCACCGCGTCGACGTCGGCCGGCAGAATCGGGTTCATGAAGCTCAATTGCCGCTCGACGCGACGATTGTGCTCGATATAACGCAGCTCGATGACGTCCCCCTGGTCGGCCAG
>VAWT01000404.1 GCA_005883415.1 Actinomycetota bacterium
GATCACCCCGCCCCCCACGACCACGACCTGGGGGTTGAAGGTGTTCACGAAGCTGGCGATGGCCACACCGAGGCGCGACCCGATCAGAGCCACCGCCTCGATCGCCGAGGCGTCGCCGTCGTGGGCCAGCTCGGTCACCAGCGGACCGGTGAGCGTACGAGTCGATTCCAACGCTCGGGCCAGTCCGGATTCGGGTCGCTCGCCCGCGATGCGCAACGCCTCGCGCTCGAGCGCTGTGCCGGACGCCAGGACTTCCACGCATCCTCGATTCGGGCAGTTTCCTTGACAGAGCGGCCCATCCAGGTCGATCACCGTGTGGCCCAGCTCTGCGCCCGCGCCCATCGCCCCTCGGTACAGCTCGCCGCGGAGCACGAGTCCGCCACCAATCCCGGTCCCGATCGTGATGACGACCGCCTCGCTGGCCCCGCGGCAGGCGCCCGCCCGATGCTCGGCGAGCGCCGCCAGATTGGAGTCGTTGTCGACGAACACCGGCATCCCCAGCCTCTCGGCCATCACGTCCCCAAATGCAATATCCGCGAGCGGCAGGTGCACCGACCACATCGCGATTCCCGAGCGATGGTCGATCAACGACGGGATCCCGAACCCGACCGCCGCCACCTCGTCCCCGGAGGAGCGGCGTGCTTCTTCGACCGCGTCGACTGCGACGTCGAGAAGCGACGCCTGGTCGAGACCCTTCAGCGAGCGCTGGGCGCGGTGGTGGACCTCCAGATCGGGTCCCACCGCCCCCGCGAGCAGCTTTGTCCCGCCCATGTCGACGCCGATGACACCCATTGGTAGTCGGGCCGGCATCGGCTGTCACTATATGCGCACCCGGATGGCCGACGAACGCGACAGAGAGGAGGAGATCGGCCTTCCCAGTGGCCTAGATCGTGAGCCTGGCAAGCCGAAGGCCCCCGGGAAGCGGCGGGTCACCGTCCGGCGCGTGGTCAAGTACGTGGCGCTCGCGATCGTGGCCTGGCTCTTGCTGTCGCTGATCCTGTTCACCGTCAGTGCCGAGATCGAAAAGGGCAACCTGCCCAACTCGGCCAGCGCCGCGCTGACGGGCGGTTCCAACATGATCACCGGCACCGACACCGTGCTCATCCTGGGGACAGACCAGCGGCCCACCACTGGTCCGGGATCGAAGGAGCCGGGCTCCAACTACAACGACGCCGGCGCGAGGTCTGACACGATCATGCTCTGGCGGATCGGTGGCGGTACGTCCCGACGCCTCTCGATCCCGCGCGATACCGCCGCGCCGATCCCCGGCCACGGGCTGGGCAAGATCAACGCCGGTTACGCGATCGGGGGGCCGGCGCTGGCGATCAAGACGGTCGAGGCCTTCACGGGGGTCAAGATCAACCACATAATCATCGTCAACCTCGCCGCGTTCCCCAAGTTCATCGATGCCATAGGCGGGGTGGACGTGAAAACCGAGCACGTCTGCGCGAACGTCTCCGGCGGGACGCAGAACGGAGGCTTCACGCTCAACCTTCCTGCGGGTGAGCATCACCTGAATGGCCAGCAGGCGCTGCTTTACTCGCGGATCCGCGAGAACCCGTGCAACCCCTCCGACAACGACGTGACCCGGGTCCAGCACCAACAGCAGATCCTCAACGCGATCAAGGGACAGCTCTTCTCGGTCGGGGCTTTCTTCCACCTGCCGTGGGCTTCCTGGGATGCCCCGAAGGTGCTCCGGACCGACATGGGCGGCCCGACCCTGCTCTCGCTGTTCACGGCGTCGGAGGTCGGAGGGTCGGCACCGGTGAACGTGTTGAAACCGACTGGCGCCGAGGACCTGCCCGGGTCCGGCGCCGCGTTGATCGCTTCACCGCAGGCGGTCCACTCGGCCGTGTCTCAGCTGATGAACGGCTGATGCTCGTGCGGTAACGGAGCGGGCTTGGGACTTAGTCCGAGCTGGACGACGCCGCGGCCTTCGTCTCTGACTTGCTCTGGGACTTGGAATCGGACTTGCTGTCCGCCTTGGAGTCCTTGGAGTCCTTGGAGTCCGATCCGCCCGAGTCCTTGGATGAGTCAGACTCGCCTGATTCCTTCGGCCGCTTGCGACCGTAATCGGTGGTGTAGAAGCCCGACCCCTTGAAGTGGACCGCCACCGGGTGAAAAACCCTCTCGACCGGTGCGTCGCACGTGTTGCAGACGGAGATGGGATCGTCGGTCATGCGCTGCATCACTTCGAACGTATGACCCTGCTCGCACCGATACTCATAGATGGGCATTGCTTTACCAAGTATAGGAGACGCCTTTGGCACTCTCAAGGCAAGAGTGCCAGCGAGACGGGGTCGTATCGCCGCGATCGGGGCGCGCAATGCCCGTGGTTAGCATCCCCGTTCCATGTCCGCCACCGACGTAGTGACCATGGACAAGATCGTGTCGCTGTCCAAGCGCCGCGGCTTCGTCTTTCCCTCGAGCGAGATCTATGGGGGGCTCGGCTCGAGTTACGACTACGGGCACTACGGGGTGCTGCTGAAGAACAACGTCAAGGATCGCTGGTGGCGAGCCATGCTCCAGGAGCGCGACGACATCCTCGCCCTTGACTCGGCCATCATCCAGCACCCCGAGACCTGGCGGGCGAGCGGACACGTCGCCAGCTTCACCGACCCGCTCGTCGATTGCCGCACGTGCAAGCTGCGCTTCCGGGCCGACAAGCTCGAGGACAGCCAGTGCGGGCGCAAGCCCTCAAAGCATCCGGGCGAAACCCCGGAGTGCGACCTGACGGAGGCCAGGGATTTCAACCTCCTGTTCGAGACGACGATTGGACCCGTTCGGGATGAGGGGTCGATCGTCTACCTGCGTCCCGAGACGGCGCAGGGGATCTTCCTAAACTTCCGCCACTACCTGCAGTTCGGTCGCAAGAAGCCGCCGTTCGGGATCGCCCAGATCGGAAAGAGCTTCCGCAACGAGATAACGACCGGGAACTTCATCTTCCGGACTCGAGAGTTCGAGCAGATGGAGATGGAGTTCTTCGTCCCCCCGCCCGAGGCGCAGCCGTGGTTCGAGCACTGGCTCGAGCAGCGGATGAACTGGTACGAGGGGCTGGGGATCCGTGCCGATCACATCCGGCTGCGGGCACACGAGCCCGATGAGCTGTCGCACTACTCGAGCGCGA
>VAWT01000163.1 GCA_005883415.1 Actinomycetota bacterium
TCATGCGCTCTCTCGAGGGGTGCGTTCGCTTCCGCTCCGCTCCCGGTTGCGTGGCGCGGTCACGAAGAGATTCGTCCGCGAGGGCTTCGCCGCGTACAACCGCCGCGACTGGGACGTGGTTCTCGCCCTCTATCACCCCGAGGTCGAGATCGACGTCCATCATGTGGCGGGCATCGAGGGAGTGCACCATGGACATGGCGGCTGGCGGTACTACTGGCAGCGCTGGTTCGAGGCTTGGGACGAGTCCTACATGCAGGCCGTCGAAGTCGTGGACTTCGCCGATGACCGGTTGCTCGTGCTGGGACGGGTACGCTGCCGCGCCGCGGACACCGGGATCGAGCTCGAGGAGCCAATGGCTATCCTCATCACCTACCGCGCGGGGCTGATCGTGCGCCAGGAGGAGTGGTTCGACCACGCCGCCGGTCTTCGGACCGCCGGCTTGGACGCTTAGGAGCCGGCAAGCCCGAACGAGAGTGTTCCCTTGGTGGGAACGCCGCAGTCTCGCCCAGACTGCTGAGTTGATCGAAAGCGTTTGGCGTTGACGGACTCATTCAGACGCTCGAGCGGGCAGACAACCCCACCGCGGCCTCGACCGCTATGGCAATCCAACAAGCCGTCACCGACTGCTGGGCCGAACCGCTCGAGGACGATGCCACAATCGTCGTGATGGCAGTCGAGTAGCGCGCGCCACGGGATCGCACGACTGATCGCGTCGTCCCCGTCGAGAGCAAACGAGCCACTATGGTTGGCGGCGATGAGCAACGATCACTACGTCGCTCCTGACTTCGGCGCGAGCGCTCTGATCACGATTGACACTCAGCGCGACGTCCTGGACGGTCAGCCTCTCGAGATTCGCGGTACCTCGGCTGCCCTGCCGGCGATGCAGCGCCTGCTCGACGCCTTTCGCCGCGCGCAGGCGCGCCCGAGTTGCTTGTCGATCCGAGCGTGCGGCTCGATCCGGATCTGCTTCTAGCGGGCGGGATCCAGGAGATCGGCGGCTTGGAGATGGCGATGTACAAGCCCCGCTGGGGCGCGTTCTTCAAGACGCCGCTTGAAGGCCACCTCCGCGAGCACGGGATTTCGACACTCGTTTTCTGCGGCTGCAACTTTCCCAATTGCCCGCGAACGTCGATCTATGAGGCCAGTGAACGTGACTTTCGCGTCGTGCTCCCCACCGACGCGATCTCGGGTCTCTATGAGCGCGGCGAGGAGGAGCTGGCAGCCATTGGCGTCCAGCTCATGACCAGCGACCAGATCGCCACGGGGCTGCTCGATCGGCTCGCGAGGACGCATTGATTCAGCGCGGCCGCGCCAGCGTTTGGACGGCCACCCTCACCGCCTTCGGTGAGTCGATGGCTTGATCAGGCGTTTGAGATCGGCCGCCGGGCTTGACAGCCGGGGGAGGCTGCTGGTGTGAGCCCGTTACATGCGCTTGCCATCTTTGCCGCGGGCATCGTGGCCGGCACGATCAACACCGTCGTCGGAAGCGGCACGCTATTTACGTTTCCGGTACTCCTCGCGTTCGGCTACGCGCCCGTGGTGGCGAACGTGTCCAACACGGTCGGTCTGGTGCCGGGATCAGCGGCCGGCGCCGTTGGTTATCGCCGGGAGTTGATGGGGCAGCGCGAGCGATCGATCCCCCTGTCGGCCGCGTCCGTCGTCGGAGGGGTGACCGGAGCTGTCCTCCTGCTGGTCCTGCCGGCCGCGGCGTTCAAGGCAATCGTCCCGGCGTTCATCCTTATAGCCCTCGCACTGATCGTGGCCCAGCCACGGCTGTCTAGAGCGCTGGAACACCACCCGCCGCGTGCGCACCACCGCCCGGGATGGGTGGCTACTGCGGCGGTGCTGGCAAGCGGCATCTACGGCGGGTACTTCGGGGCGGCCCAGGGCATCCTCCTGCTCGCCATCCTCGGTCTGGCGGTGAACGACGAGTTACAGCGCATCAACGCGCTGAAGGTCGTGCTGGCTGGGCTGGTCAACCTCGTCGCGGCGGTCGTCTTCATCTTCGCGGCTCACGTGGCATGGCTCGCGGCGCTACTGATCGCCTCCGGGTCGACTATCGGCGGCCTCCTCGGGGCTCGAGCCGGCCGACGGCTCCCGGCGCCGGCTCTGCGCGCCATCATCGTGGTGGTGGGCGTGGTAGCGATCGTGCGGCTCGTCTAAGGTCGCTGAGGGAACTGAACACCCGCGACTCCGCCCGCATGAAGGGGCTTAGGCAAGCAGGGGTCAGGGAAGGCTTGCCTCAGGAGACCGCTCGATCAATACGTGCATGGGGTTCGGTCCAGAGGAGCGTCGGGCCAGCCCTGCGGAGATATCGGGCACGAGTTCACGGCTGGAGCCGAAATGAGCAGCCTTACATCAGACGGGTCGACGAGTTCAGGTGGGCGGCTGCTGCCGTGGATCGCCGCCGAGCGCATGCTCCGTGCCTTGGTTCTCATCACGGTCGGAATCGTGCTCGTCACGCACACGCACACCGACTGGGGTCGCGCGATCGCAGACATGGCGAAGGCGCTCGGCCTCGACCCGAGCCGCAACGGCATCCGTCGAATCACGACCGACGCCCACCAGCTCAGCGCCCACAAGCTCCTGATCTACGGGATCGTGGCGGTTGGCTACGGCGCTCTCGAAGCGATCGAAGGCTACGGACTCCTGCGCCGCCGACGGTGGGGCGAATACCTGACCATCATCTCCACGTCGTTGCTGTTCATCCCGGAGATCTGGGAGTTGACCAGGAACGCGGCCCCGTTGAAGGTGGTCGGCTTCATCCTCAACGTCATCATCGTGGGTTATCTCGTTCACCGAATCCGTCGCCCGGCGAGCGGCAACGTCGACCGTCCTGCTCGCGAAGTGGCATCCGCGTTTTCGCCGATGCCGCGTGGCTAGTCGAAACCGACGGCGGCATGGCGTAGAGCCGAGGGGAGGGTGAGCGGAAGCCTTCGCCTGGTGCGGTCGGCGGGGCGGCGAGATACTGGGCCAAGATTATGACCCGCGCCCGCGTTGACCGCGAACGGATCAGCCGGACCCTGACGTTCTGGCTACGGCCAGCATTCGTGCTGCGCGTGCTCGGTCGGTTTCAGCGGGTGGCTGGCTTTGATCGCGCGATTGCGCTCGCCTCCAGCGCGTTCACCGCTTTGATCCCCTTGGCGGTCATCATCGGCGCCGTCCTGCCGCACACAGACGCCGGAGAGGTCGCTCACAGGATCATCGTCCGCTATGGACTTACGGGAGGAGGCGCCAGAGCGGTCGAGAACCTGTTGGCACCAGCGAGTGGGACGAATACCGACGTGAGCGTTCTGGGGGGGTTCCTGCTGGTTGTCGCGACACTCAGCTTTTCGCGCGGCGTGCAGCGGCTGTTCGAGCAGACGTGGGAACTCAAGCCGCTCAGTGTTCGAAACACCCTCAACGACCTCATTTGGATTATCGGTCTGGTCGGTTTCATCGGTTTCAGCTGGTGGATACGCGAACTCCTTGACGGCGGTCGCATCGAACTCATCGCCAATCTGGTGCTCGTGCCCGTGTCGGCGATCTTCCTGGCGTGGAGTGGTCGGGTCCTGAGCGACGGGCGAATTGAGTGGAGAAGCCTCCTGCCGTTCGCGATCCTGGGAGCGGCGCTAATCGCGGTCTGCCTGATCGTTGCGGCCGTCTACGTTCCGCATTTGTTTAGTTCCTATGCGTCGCGCTTCGGTGTCATTGGCGCAGTCTTGGCGATGATCTCAGCACTATTTGCCCTAATGATCGTCCTCGTGGTGTCCACAGCCATGGGGCGCGAAGTCTCAGATGAACTGGGCCGCATCGGGCGCGGAGAGCGGCCGCGAGATGACGAGGTCAGACGCGAATGGGACGCCGTGATCGATCAGGCGCGCTCGCGATGGGAGACGCTGCGCGAGAGGACCGATCTCATCCGCCGCGGTGATCGGCACCGTCGCTGAAATCGACACGGGACTGCTCGGTTCTCAGGGAAACAAAATCCCTGGGCATCTGGGGTCAGGCGGGATTCCTTGACAAGCGAACTGCGATAGATGCCGTCAAAGAGCGGTCGCGTAACGCGACCTAGGACCGAGTGATCCCTCCGGAACGGACATCGCGCCACTCAAGCCGGCCGAGGCGCCGCCCAGCTCGCCGGCGTGCGCGACACTCGATGTGCGGCGATCGTTGTGGCCACAATGATGGCCAGACCAAGCAACAGTGCAGCTGATGTCCCTACGTAGAGGATCAGCAGGGCCCCGGACAGGGCACCAACCGCGAACGCGACCAGAGACAGCCCGCGCCGCAGCATCGCCGGGTCGTGCCAGCCCCGTTTGCGTTCCGTGATCACGCCGGTGAGCGTCATCGTCAAAACCACGGTCAGCAGGTCGGGGACCTTCAGGAACCGGATCGCGGCAAGCTGATCTCCCATCGACATTGCCAGCAGCACGAGCATCGCGTCACGTGCGCCCCTCGGGAAGTGCGGACCAGTCAGGATTGCGATGAGCGTGACCACGCAAGCAAGCCCGAGCTTGACCGCCAGCACATTGCGCAAGGCCAGCCCGCGATGCGAACTCGCTCCCTCACACGCTCGACCCCCGGTCACCACGCCGATGACGAACCCGCCCACCGCTAGCGCCGAGGTGCCGACGGCGAACCCCTTCGCACCCGCCGCGGCCAGGCCGATGAACACCAGATTGCCCGTAATCGTCGCCACGAACACATGCCCGAGACGCAGGATGCTGACCGCGTCTACAACCCCGGCGAGCACGGTCAATGCCAAAAGCAATGCGGGCAAAGGACCGTGTGCCTCGTCGTGAAACGCCCGCCCAAATCCACGGACCGCGGACGCTTGACGCTTCGTCGAACTTGAGGCTCTTGCCGCCCCCGTCACGATCGCCTCACTCTATTGGTGCAGCCGTCCGGCCGAGTTGGTCTGGCCGTCCGACAGCGACGCTTTCCGGTCCTGACGGTCGTGCCTCGCGGCTATGCAGCCGCCCGCGCAGCCACCAGCTCGGCGGCCACCGAGCGCGCCCGGGCGTCGGCTTCCGCAAGGGCGTCGAAGGAGTGCACAGGGCCTGCTGGTAGACGCGCGAGCGTCTCCTCGATGACCGCGGCCACGTCCGTGAAGAGAAGCTGACCGGCCAGGAACGCCCTGACCGCGACCTCGTTGGCGGCGTTTAGCGTGCAGGGCGCCGTCCCGCCCGTCTCGCCGGCCTCCCGCGCGAGTCGCAGGCAACGAAACGTGCCCATGTCGACCGCTTCGAACGTCAGCGCCCCCAGATCCACGAGGTCGAGCGGCCTCACCGGCACATCGACGCGCTCCGGGTAGTGGATCGCGAACGAGATCGGCACGCGCATATCCGGGTATCCGAGATGTGCCAGCGTGGCGCCATCGCATAGCTGGATCAGGCTATGGATGATCGACTGGGGGTGGACGACGACGTCGATCCGGTCATACGGAACGCCGAACAGATGGTGGGCCTCGATGAGCTCGAGGCCCTTGTTCATCAATGTGGCTGAGTCGATCGTGATCTTGCCCCCCATGTCCCAGGTCGGATGCGCGAGGGCCTGCTCGACGGTCACCCCCTCGAGTTCTTCTGCCGGCCAGCCCCGGAACGGTCCCCCGGAGGCAGTCAGGATCAGCTTGTCGATGGTTCCCGGGCTCTGCGAGCTGATCAGCTGCCGAAGCGCCGAGTGCTCCGAGTCGACGGGAATGATCCTCGAGCCGGTGGCCTCGGCCAGCTGGATCACGAGCTCGCCGCCGACCACGAGAGATTCCTTGTTGGCCAGCGCCAGCGCGATCCCCTCGGCCAGCGTCGCCACCGACGGAACCAGTCCCGCGGATCCGACGATCGCGTTCAGGACCAGGTCGCAGCCCGATTCGGTGATCAGCCCCGTGATTCCCTCTTGCCCGGCGAGCACCTCGCCGTCGGTCCAAGCCTCGGCCGCTCGGGCGGCTGCAGCCGGATCTGCCAGCGCGATCCTCTTGACGCCGTAAGCCCGGGCCTGGGCTACGAGGGCCTCCCAGGAGCGCTCTGCACTGAGCCCCACGACACGCAGTTCGTCTGGAGCGGCGCGGTCGACGACGTCGAGCGCTTGCACCCCGATCGAGCCGGTGGAGCCGAGGATGACTAGGCGGCGAGGCATGCGGTCAGTGAACCACCCCCAGCCAGATGTAGTACCCGGCCACGATTGTGAAGAGCGCGGAGTCCAAGCGGTCGAGCGCGCCGCCGTGGGCGCCGAACAGGCTTCCGGCGTCCTTACTGCCGGCGTCGCGCTTGACCAGCGATTCGAACAGATCCCCGATCGGTCCCAGCACCGCCACCGCCAGTCCCAGCTCCAGCGCGTGCGTCTGTGTCATCCAGGTGTTCTGGAATAGCCCCGCCAGGAAGACCGCCAGGATCGCGATCAGCACGCCGCAGAAGAGCCCCTCCACGGTCTTACTTGGGGAGATGGAGGGCGCCAGGGCACGGCGGCCGAACAGCCGTCCCCCCACGTACGCACCCGTGTCGCCCAGAAACGTTCCGAGCAGCACATCGATCGTGATCCCGCCTCCATGGGGAAGGTTGCGCAGCAGCTCCGCGTGCGAGAAGGCCGTCCCGATCCACAAGATGCCGAACAGGGTTCCGGCGATCGCAATGGTCGCCCCGCCGTGGTGGACACGGCCGAGCATTGCCAAAAACACCACCGGAACCGACGCGACCATTACCTCCAGGACCTGCCGCTGGCCGCCGTAGTGCGCCGAGAGCACCATCGCCGCTAGCGCGGCCAGGCCGACGGCGGGGACGGGCTTCCAGCGGTCCAGCAGCCGGTAGAGCTCGTACATGCACGCGCTGCCGAACAGGATCAGCAGCAGGGCCCATGGCAGCCCTCCCAGGTCGATGAAGGTGACCGCCAGCACTGCCGCCGGGATGGCCACCAGGACCCGGGCAGCCAGGTCCGAACCACCTCGGCGCTCGCGGGGGCGGGTGCTGCGTCGGGGAGGCGGCCGCCGGGCCGGCGGCAACGCTAACGCCCCCCAAAGCGCCGGCGGCGGGAGGCGTACTCCTCGACGCTCTGCTCGAACGCCTCCCGCGTGAAGTCCGGCCACAGCTCGTCCCGGAACACCAGCTCGGAGTAGTGGCCCTGCCACAGCAGGAAGTTCGAGCTTCTCCGCTCGCCGCTGGTACGGATGATCAGATCGGGGTCGTGCATCTCGGGCGCATACAGGTGGCCGCGGAAGTCGTCCTCGTCGCCACCGGTAAAGGTTCGCGCCGCATCGATGATCTCAGCCCGGCCCCCGTAGTTGAACGCCACCAGCAGCATGATCCGGCTATTGCTGGCGGTCAGCTCCTCCGCCCACTGCATCCGCTCGACCAGCCCCGGTGGGACGGGATCGCTGCGCCTGCCGATGAACCGCATACGCACGCCCTCGTCGTGCAGCTCAGGCGTCTCCTGCTCGATCCTGCGCTGCATCATCTGCATCAGCCCCGATACCTCGGCTTCGGGCCTACTCCAGTTCTCGGTCGAGAACGAGTACACCGTCAGCTCCTCGACCCCCAGATCGACCGCGTCGCGCAGTCGGGCCTTGACGGTGTCGGCCCCCGCCTCGTGTCCGGCCAGCACCGGAAGCCCGCGGCTCCGGGCCCAGCGCCCGTTGCCGTCGGTGATGATCGCCACGTAGCGAGCCCGCGACCCGTCGGAGACCGGGCTCATCAGACCTCGAGAATCTCGGCTTCCTTGTGCTTGAGCAGGTCGTCGAGCTCGGTGACGCGGACGTCGGTCACCTTTTGGAGCTCGACCTCGGCGCGGTGCTCGTCGTCCGATCCTGTTTCTCCCGCCTCCTTCATCTCTCGCAGGTCGTGCATCACATCGCGGCGGATGTTGCGGATCGCCACTCGCCCCTCCTCGGCGATGTGGCGCACCACCCGAACCAGCTGCTTGCGCCGTTCCTCGGTCAGCTCGGGGATGCCCAGACGGATCAGGTTTCCGTCGTTGGACGGCGTCAGGCCGATGTCTGACTCCAGAATGGCGCGCTCGATCGATTTGATCGAGCTCTTGTCGTAGGGCTGGATCGTCAGCAGCCGCGGCTCGGGGGCGCTGATCGTGGCGAGTTGCTTGAGCGCGGTGGAGGTGCCGTAGTAGTCGACCATGATCCGGTCGAGCAGCGCCGGGCTGGCGCGTCCGGTGCGGACCGACCCGAACTCGTGCCGGGTCGACTCGACCGACTTGGTCATTCGCTCGCGCGCGTCTTCCAGCAGCTCGTCTATCAGTTCGGCCACCCATTGCCTCCTTCCATTTGGCGCGGATTCGTCGCCCCTTGCCGACCGCTCGGCTTCGCCTCACCGCTCACGTTCGCACCAATGTCCCCACGCGTTCACCGGACACTATCTTGCCGATGTTGGACCCACCCGCCATGTTGAACACGACGATCGGCAGGTTGTTGTCCATGCATAGTGCAAACGCGGTGGAGTCCATCACTTGGAGCCCACGGGTGAGCGGCTCCTTGTGCGTGATCTCGGGGATGAACTCGGCATTTGCGTCCTCGGCTGGGTCGGCCGTGTAGACCCCCTCCACGCCGTTCTTGGCCATCAGGACCACCTCGGCGTGGAGCTCCGCCGCTCGCAGGGCGGCCGCCGTGTCGGTGGTGAAGAACGGGTTGCCGGTGCCGGCAGCGAAGATCACGATGCGTCCTTTCTCGAGGTGGCGGATTGCGCGTCTGCGGATGTAGGGCTCCGCGACCTCTGAGATCGTGATCGCCGACTGGACGCGCGTAGCGATCCCGAGCTTCTCCAGCGCGTCCTGGAGCGCGAGCGCGTTCAGCACGGTCGCGAGCATGCCCATGTAGTCGCCGGTGGCTCGGTCCATCCCGCGAGCGGCCGCCGCGAAGCCACGATAGATATTGCCGCCGCCGACCACGATCGCCACCTCGACCCCGAGACGATGAACCGCCGCCACCTCAGCGGCGATGGCGTGGACGCGGTCCGGATCCGTGCCGTACTCGCGGTCGCCCATCAGGGCCTCGCCGGAGAGCTTGAGCAGTACCCGGCTATAGACCGGAGCCGGCGAGGGACTCTCGCTTAGCGTCTGGGCCACCAGCTCGCCCCTGTGTCAGCCTCCGACCGTGAATCGGGCGAACCGGCGGACGACAACATTCTCGCCGGTCTCGGCCGCCAGCGAAGCCCGAAGCTCCTCGATCGTCTTGCCGCCGTACTTGTCTTCGTTGACGTGCTTCTGGCGCAGGAGCACCACCTCGTCGAGCCAGCTGTCGAGCTTGCCCCTGATCGCCCGCTCGCGGGCGTGCTCGGGGACATTGCCTAGCTGTTCGGTGGCAATTCGCTGCTCGCGCTCGTGCTCCTCGCCGGGGACGTCATCGTCGCTCACGGCGAGAGTCTGCGGAGCGGCTGCGATCTGGAGCGCGACATCGCGTGCAAACTCGATGAAGCGGTCATTTCGCGCCACGAAATCGGTCTGGCAGTCGACCTCGACCAGCGAGCCGATCTTGCCCCCGGCGTGGATGTAGCTCTGGACGACTCCCTCCCGCGCCTCCTGCCCGGCGCGCTTGGCTGCTTGGGCCTCCCCCCGAGCGCGAAGGATGTCGATGGCCTTCTCGAGGTCGCCGTCCGCCTCGGTGAGCGCCTCGCGGCAGGCCAGCACGCCGGCGCCGGTGCGATCCCGGAGCACCTTTACGTCGTTGGCGCTGATCGAACTCATTCGCTCTCCTCGGCTGCGGGCGTGGCTTCCTCTTGCGCGGGCCGGGCATCCGGGGCGGGCGGGGGCTGCTGCCGGGGCGCTGGCTCCGGGGCGGCCTCCGCCGCAGCTGGCTCCGGGCGGGAAGACTCTGGCGCGGCGGCCTGGGGAGCCGCCGCCTCTGCCGGCGCGGCCTCGGTGGCCGCCGCTTCGGCCGCCTCGGCCTCCAGCCGGGCACGCTCCTCGGCCTCCTCGCGGGCACGCTCCTCGGCCTCCTCGCGGGCACGCTCCTCGGCCTCCCGGCGGGCACGCTCCTCGGCCTCTTGGCGCTCGCGCTCCAGGGATCCGGAGACGCTGGGCCTCTCGCACCGCGATGGCCTCGGTCTTTAGATCGATCACGAACACGGCGTCGGGCACGCGCTGCATGTTCTTGACGCCGCCTAGGTTGGCCCGAAGCTTCTCGAGATCCGCCTGAAGCGTCATCCGCTCGCGGGTCGGGAGCAGGTCGAGCTGTCCCTCGGTCTCGTAGCGCTCGAGATCGTGCAATCGCTTTATCCGCTGGGAGATGGTGTGGAAGTTGGTCAGGAGCCCCCCGAGCCAGCGGTGGTTGACGTAGGGCATGTCGGCGCTCTCGGCCGTGTCACGGACGGCGTCGCGGGCCTGCTTCTTGGTTCCCACGAACAGGACCGTGCCGCCACGATGGGCCAGATTGGCCGCGAACTCGCGCGCGTCGCGCAGCAGCTGTTCGGTCTGAAGGAGATCGATGATGTAGATGCCGTCCCGCTCGCCGAAGATGAAGCGGCGCATCTTCGGGTTCCACCGGCGGGTCTGGTGGCCGAAATGAACTCCGGCCTCCAGGAGCTCCTTGATTCCAAGTTCAGGCACTGTCCTGCTCCCTTAGATCGTCTTATTTGGCGCCGTTTGGCGGAGTCGTGGACCTCGGCCTGTACCGAGGCAGGGCACGCACCGCGCAAACAGGGTCGGAAATTTCTTGGCTGAGTCTACGAAAGTTTTGTCCAGGCGCTACGTTTTCAGGTGCAGCGGGTCATCACCTTTCCCCTACCTTCGGTGGTGACTCGCCCGCGGGCCGAACCTCCCTTCCCCTACCTCCGGTGGCTCGGTTCGCAAATCGATCGGCGGGGCGGCTGTGGACGGGTCGCCCCGTCGGTCACCTCGCGCTGGGCTTCGGGCGTGTACGTCTCGGCACCTGCTTGGATTGTTGCGAGAGCACAGGCGAACGAGGAGGTTGCATGAAAATCGAGTTCCTGTCGACTATCGCTGTGATCACGCCCGACCCCCGCGCTAGCCGCAAGCTGTTCGTCGACGCGCTCGGTCTGCCGCTCGAGGGCCGCGGCGATGAGGAGTACCAGCGCAGCGAGCAGATCGCCGGCTGCAAGCACTTCGGGGTGTGGCCCCTGTCCCAGGCCGCCGAGGCGTGCTTCGGGAACACGCAGTGGCCGGCGGAGCGGCCGGTCCCGCAGGTAAGCATCGAGTTCGATGTCGCGGACGCGGCTGCAGTGAGCGAGGCAGCGCAAGAGCTGCTGCAGGCCGGCTACGAGCTGCTGCATCCCGCGCGCGAGGAGCCGTGGGGTCAGACGGTGGCCAGGCTACAGTCTCTGGAGGGCTCGATCGTCGGGATCTCGTACGCGCCAGTGCTGCACGACAACGACTGAGCGCGGATCAGCGACGCTCTAATCCGACCGTCGGCTCCCGTCGCCCCCAGCCGTTTTCAAGGCGGCCACCAGGTCCTCGGGCAGCGGCGACTCCACGTCGACCTCCTCGCCGGACACGGGATGGGGAAAGCGCAGGCGGGTGGCGTGTAGGAACTGTCGGGTGAGGCCGTCGGCCTGACGGCCGCCGTACTGGTTGTCGCCGACGATCGGGTGGCCGATCGCGGCCATGTGGACCCGGATCTGGTGCGTGCGGCCGGTCTCCAACTCGACCCGCAGCAGGCTCGTCGAAGGCAGCATCCGCTCTAGCCGGAAATGGGTTCGGGCCTCGCGCGGCGTGTCGGTGTCGATCGAGACCACCAAGCGGTCGCGGCGGTCGCGCCCGATGGGGGCATCGACCATGCCCGAGCGGGTCTCGACCCGCCCCTCGACGAGTGCCAGGTACTCGCGGCGCATCCGCCGCGAAGCGAGCAGACCCCTCAGCGCGCGATGGACGTCTTCGCTCTTGGCGACCACCAGCAGCCCGGAGGTATCTCGATCCAGGCGATGGACGATCCCGGCCCGCCACGGGTCCTCGCCACCGGCCGCGACTCCGTGCAGCGCCTGGGCGAGCGTCCCGCTGCGGTTGCCTCGAGCTGGATGCACGACCACCCCGGCCGGTTTATCCACGACCAGCAGGTGGGCGTCCTGGTAGGCGATCTCGAACGGAGCCGTCGCGTCGCTCGGCCCCATAGGCTGCTGCTCGGGCACGTCCACCTCGATTACCTCGCCAGCACGCACCGCATGGCGCTTGGGGCGCGAGCGGCCGTCAACCAGCACCCTGGAAGTGTCGATCAGGTTCTGTGCCCGCGTGCGCGACCCAAGCCTCGTTGCCAGGAACCTGTCGAGCCGGTCTCCCGCGGCGTCATCCGGGACGCGGATCGAGATCGGGCTGTCGGGGTCGCCGCGCTCAGCGTCCATGGGCGCGCGCCACATCGAGCACGTACAGCAGCGCGAGGACCCCGAACGTGATCGCCATGTCGGCCACATTGAATGCCGGCCAGTACGGCAGCTTGATGAAGTCGGTCACGGCCCCGTTCGCCAGGCGGTCGACCAGGTTGCCGATTGCGCCCCCGACGAGCAGCCCGGTCGGTATCCACAGTCCGCGGCGATCGGGATGCAGCAAGAAGTACGCCACCAGCAGGGCAAGGGCCGCGAACGTCAATACCAGCACCACCGTCCCCCCACCGGAGAAGAAGCCGAACGCCACCCCGGTGTTGCGGACGTGGACGAGGTGAAGGCCGGGGATCAACCCCTCCTTCTGCCCGGGAGCGATCCCCTGCACGACCGTGCGCTTCGTCAACTGGTCCAGGCCGACGACCGCGACCCCTACCGCGGCGGCACGCGCGATCGCGGGAGAGCGGCCCTTGAGTTGCACCGTGCTCTCTACCGCCACAGGCTCAGCCTGCGATCGCGATGTGCACGATGTAGCGCAGGAAGTAGAGGACGATGATCCCGACCATGGGACTGAGGTCGAACATCCCGAGCGGCGGGATGAATCGCCGAAACAGCCGCAGGTAGGGCTCCGCGGTGTCGCGCAAAAACGTCAGCACCGCGTCGGTGAAGCGCGAGTACGGGGGGCGGACGCCGGTCGAGAGCAACAGGTTGACGAGGACGTAGATAAAGATGATCAGGATGTAGACGTAGAACACCCAGTCGACGTAGTTGGCCACGTCGGCACGTGTGACGGCCATGGCCAGCATCAGCGGGCGCTCCAGCTCATGACCGCGTCGATGGCGTCCTGGAACGCGCTTCTGACACCGCCCCCCTCCAGCGCCGCCAGTCCCCGGGCGGTGCTTCCGCCGGGTGAGGCCACCTCCCGACGCACGGCCAGCGTGTCGCAATCGCGCCGGGCGAGCAGCGCGGCTGTGCCTGCCATGGTCTCGGTGACCAGCCGTCCGGCCAATGGGGCCGCCAGCCCGTGCCGGACGGCGGCGTCGACCTGGGCCTCGGCAAGCAGGGCCTGGTAGGCGGGGCCAACGCCGCTCACGGCCGTTGCTGTCTCGATCAACCCCTCATCGAGCGGGATCACCGCCCCCAGGCGCTCGAACAACGCGACCACCTCCGCCTCCAGCTGCGGTTCGACCGCAGGCGTCCGTGCATAACAGGTGACACCCCGACGGACCTCGACGGGCGTGTTGGGCATCATCCGCATGACGGGAGTGTCGGGGTAGGCCCGCTCCAGATCCTCGGTTGACCTCGCTCCCAGAATCGAGATGACCGCCTTAACCTCCCCGCGCAGTTCGGAGGCCACTCCGTCGAGCTGGCCCGGCTTGTGACAGAGGACCACGACATCGGCTCGCCGCGCCACCTCGAGGTTTGAGAGCGCCTCTCCGCCCAGCTCGTCGACCAGCGCCCTTGCCCGGCCCGATCCGTTATCCGAGCAGAGCACGGGCTCTCCCCAGCCCCGCGCCAGCCCGCGAGCCATGTTGCCGGCACCGATCAATCCGACCTGCATTAGGTGAAATCTACTCGGCGCCGCTCTCTGCGCCCTAATTGGCGCGGTCGCCTGATCAGCTCTGGTTGAAGAAGCCCTTCTCGACGAGCCGGGCCCTCTCCTCCGCGGACACTTCGACGTTGTGCGGCGTGAGCAGAAACACCTTGTCGGCGATGCGCTGCATGCCTCCGTCGAGCGCGTAGGTCAGCCCGCTGGAGAAGTCGATCAGGCGCTTTGACAGGTCGGTGTCCGTTCCCTGGAGGTTGAGGATCACGGGAATCGAGTCCTTGAACTTGTCGGCCACGTCCTGGACGTCGTTGAAGCTCCGCGGCGCCACGAAGTGCACGCGGACGTCTCCCCCGCTTCGCCCGTTCCCACGGCCGCCCACGGGGCGCAGCGACGTCGTCCGCCGCTCGGTCCGAGGATCATCGGCGAAGATGTCGTCGATCTCGTCGCGGCGGCGCCGAGCGCTCAGGCGGCGGACGTTGGCACGCTCGCGATATGAGTCCTCGATCTCCGGCTCGGGCTCCTGGTAGGGCTCGAGCTCCTCCTCGTAGGGCTCGTCCTCGGCGAGCCCGAAGTAGACAAGCGTGCGGTGCCAGGTGTCGCGGAAGGCCATCTGGGTGTGAGGGTTCGGGAGCAGGTCCCATTTCCCTGCACACGGGATTATGACGCCCTCGGCCCGTAAAGGGTCATTCCCAGCCGCACGATCGTCGCCCCTTCTTGCACGGCCACCACGTAATCCTGGCTGGTCCCCATCGACAGGTGGCGAACCCCATGGCGCTCCGCCAGCCGACTCAGCGAGGCAAAGTACGGTCGGCTCCGCTCGGGGTCGGTGGTCAGCGGCGGCATCGTCATCAGGCCGAGGACGCGAACCGGGGAGCGCTCCAGGAACGAGCCAAGCCCTTCTGCCGGCACGCCGGCCTTCCCCTCCTCACCTGACACGTTGACCTCGACCAGGATCTCGGTGTCCTCGCCGCCGAAGCGCTCGAGCTGGCGGAGGGCCGAATCGGTTGCGACCGAGTGGATGTAGCGCACGTGCGGCAGCACCGCCCGCACCTTCCGGCTCTGAAGCGTGCCGATGAAGTCCCATGCGAACCATTCCCCGTATGGGTCTGCTCGTCGCTCCAAATCCTGGGCGCGGTTCTCGCCCACCAGCTCGATCCCGGCCTCGGCCAGCACTTCCAGCTCCTCGTCCGCCACGTACTTGACGGCCGCGAGGATCTCCACTTCCGAGGGGTCGCGGCCGCAGCCCTCGATCTCCGCTCGCACGCGCTCGAGGTTGGCCCGCACCCGCTCGGCGGACAGCCCTCGGATCAGCTCAACCAAGCGATCCCCGCCTGGCGGCCGGTTACCCCACGGTCGCGCCGATGCGAGTAGAACAGCTCCGGGGGTGAGCAGATCGTGCACAGCCCCACGTCGCGGACGGTCTCGACCCCAGCCCGCTCCAGCTGTGCGCGGGCGATCGCCTTCAGGTCGAGGTTCGAGCCCCGCCGGGCTTGCGGGAAGCTCTGTGCGAACACCGCGTGGACCTCGGGACCGACCTCATAGCAGCAGGATCCGGCGCCCGGTCCGATCGCCGCCGTCAGCTGACCACCGGCGCCGAGCTCCCGCAGCGCGCGGATGCCCTCCTGGAGCACTTCGCCTGCCAGGCCTCGCCATCCGGCGTGGAGCATCGCTACCGCACCGTCGCCCGCCACCGCGACCGGGAGGCAATCCGCGACTAGCGCCGCGGGTGCGATGCCTGTGGTGGCTGTCGCCTGCCCGTCGGCCTCGGCCGGCGCGCCGTCGGGCGGAGCCGTGACCGTGAGCACGCGGGAGCCGTGCACCTGCCGCGTGTACGTCAGCGGCACGCCGACCTGGGCCTCGATCTGTGTCCGGTTTCGCTCCACCGCTTGGCGGTCGTCGTCGGTCCAGCGCCCGAGGTTCAGGCTGGCATAGGGGCCATCGGAAAATCCGCCGCGGCGAGTCGTAAAAAGCGCCTGCGCGCCGGGCTCGAGCTCCGTCGAGATGTGATCGCCGCTGGACTGGAATCCCGGCGGGAGCATCATCGCAGGTGCAGCTCCAGGCCCGGAAGCGGTTCGTGCTGGCCGTACTCGAAGTGTGCGCGGCCTTGACCTTCGAGCGTCGCCGCGGGCCGCCATTCGGAGCGATCGTCGGCTCGCTCGTATACCCCGAGCCGCATCGTCGCCGCCTCGGTGTTGTAACAGTAGGCCGGCTGGCCGTCGGGATCGTGGTACGTGACCCCGGCCAGCAGGCGGCGGTCGGCCTCGACGTCAACAATCAGCTTTCGTCCGTCGCCGAGGGCCTCGAAGCGCCACCGGTCAGGCGCGAACGAGCTGCGGTTGGTGAGCACCCGCCGGCCCGAGGTTGAAGCGAAATCGTCGTCATCGATGCGGCCCACAACCGGGGTGAACGGTCCAAGCGCGATGCCGAAGCGCTTGACGCGGACAGACACGCCATCGACGAACGTGTCGGCGGCCAGCTCAGCGTTCGGGGTTCGAAAGTCGCCGCAGCGGGCCCAAGCCCAGCTCGAGGCGTGCTTCGAGCCCCACAGGTGCGCCTGTGCCCCCCGGGCGCCGGCGAGGTCGACCGTGCGCCCCGCGTACCGGATCTGGCCATCGACGCCGACGTCGCCGTGCGGCAGGCAGAGGACCGTGGTGGCCAGCGGCCGCAGCGCCGGGCGCACGTGCTCGTAACGGCGGCCGGGGCTCCACCGAAGCGACCAGGTGGCGTCCTCGAGCTCGCCGTCGGCCGTACCGTCGGTGAGGGTGCCCGAGCCGACCTGGAATCGGAAGGGATCGTCGGCGCTGGTCAGCTGCGCGATCGGAAACGTGGCTTTACGCGCCGTCACCCCCTGGGCGGGGTCCATCGCCAGGAACCACAGGGCGCACGACGGGGCGCCGTCGTCGGGCGCCAGCAGCGTGTAGCGGATCCAGAACCCTGTGCCGGTGACGGCGTCGGTCAGCGTCAGGTAGTAGACCTCGTAGTGGCCGGGGCGACCGTTCCACCTGAGGGCGTTGGGGCTAGACAAGCTGCGGCGGCAGCCCGAAGCGCTCGAAGAAGTCCGTCAGTCGCCGGGGATCTGAGGGCTGCTCGGGAAAACGCTGGTATGCCTCGGGCTCGGGCGATTCGATCGAGCGCACGATGAACGCCGTGACGTCGCTTATCTGGCGGCCGCGGAGCGTGAGCACGTTGAGCGCGAACGGCACGTGCGCGGCAGCGGCCTGATCCCAGGAGTAGAAGGCCAGTGCCAGCTGCCCGTTTGCGCGCGTGAGCACGGTGCGCCACCGCCAGTCGCCCGACATCGGCGACTGACGCGCCCAGATCGCGATCCCGTCCCGGCTCTGGTACCAGCTGGCCAGCGGGGGCATGGTGAAGGTTGCGTCCTCGGTCAGCATCGAGGTGAACTGCTCGACATCGTTTCGCTCCCAGGCGTCCACGTAGCGGTCGACCAGCTGCCTGACCTCATCGTCGTCGAGCGCACGCAGCGTCGCCTGCTGGCTTTGCTCGGGAATCCGCTCCTCGACGGCGGCTCGCGCCCGCTGGAGCGCGCTGTTGACCGACGCCGCCGTGGTGTCCAGCATCTCTGCAGTCTCCTTCGCCGAGAAGCCGAGCACCTCTCGCAGGATCAGCACAGCCCTCTGGTTGGCGGCGAGGTGCTGGAGCGCGGCGATCATCGCCAGCTCGACGCCCTCGCGCTGCTCGTAGCGGGCTTCCGGCCCGGCGTGTCCGTCCGGCAGTCCGAGTGTCTCGTCCGGATACGGCTCGATCCATACTGTCTCGACGATCGGCGTCCCGGGAGGTGTGTGGGGCTCGGTGGCGGGACCGTAATCGATCGGCAGCATGCGCTTTGGCCGGCGCTCGATGTGGGTCAGACAAGTATTGGTTGCGATCGTGTAGAGCCACGACCGCAGCGAGCTTCGCCCTTCGAATCGAGAGATGCCGCGCCAGGCGCGCAGGAGCGTCTCCTGAAGCGCGTCTTCGGCGTCGTGGAGCGAGCCCAGCATCCGGTAGCAGTGGGCGTGAAGCTCCGCGCGGTGCGGGTGGACCAGCGAGGCGAACGCCGACTCGTCGCCGGCTTTGGCAGCGGTCAGCGGATCGCGCCCCCGGGAAGCTGTCGCACTAATGCTCATCTGAGCTTGCAGGTTAGCCACCGTCGCCTCGGGACTCGGCCGGGCCCTGAAGAGCCGCCTGGAGCTCCTGCTCTTTACCCGCAGCGTGGCCGTCGAGCTTCGCCGCCAGCGCGGCCTGCAATCCGAGCCCGATCCCCGGGCCCTCGGGAATCCCCGCCGCGAGCAGGTCGCGCCCGTCGATCTCGAGCTGGACGTGCCTGAGCCGCTCCAGCCACTCCGCGGCGGCCTGCTCGGCCCCCAGCGCTCCCGCGATCGCCACGAGCTCAGGTCCGGCCGCGCCGACCGCAGCGGCTATCTCCGATGGACGCCGTGCATCCGCCAGCGCGCGCGCGATGCTGTCGGCATCAATTGCCGCCCGGAGGATCACATCTCGATCGCCGGCGGAAAATGCCAGCCGATCGAGCAGCGGCCCCAGCTCGCTTCGGGGTGCACCGCGGGCGGCCAGCGCCAGGACCACCAGGTCGCGCCGCCCGTCCGCGGGCAGCAGCCCGAGCGCCCTGCGCGCCAGGTCCGCGTCGGCCTCCTTCAGCCCGAAGTCCGGATGGATCGCGGTGTCGAGTCCCAGCTCACGGAGCGCCCCAAACGCCGCCACGGGATCGGGCTCGCGCGCCAGCAGGCGCAGCTCGGTTCCAATTCGAGCTCCGCTCACCGTTCCGAGCCCTCGGTCTTCGACCGCCTGTCGCGCCAGTTCCGCCGTCCGCGGCTCGACAGCGAATCCCAGTCGGCTTCTGTACCGGGCCAGCCGTAGCAGCCGCGTCGGATCGTCGATGAAGCTTCTGTCATGCATGACGCGGAGCCTGCGGGCGTCGAGATCCTCGATCGCGCGCGGCGCGGCGCTCACCGTCCCCGCGTCGGAGCCGCCGAGAGCGATGGCGATCGCGTTCACCGTGAAGTCTCGGCGGCCCAGGTCCTCGGAGAGCGGCGCCGGCTCCACGTCGGGCAGCGCGCCCGGATGCTCGTAGCGCTCTCGCCGGGCCCGCGCCAGGTCGTAGGTGAAGCCGTCGACCTGGACGGTGGAGGTCCCGAAACGGTCGTGGACGACGAGGTTCTGGCCGATCCGCTTTGCCACCTGGACCGCGTCGCCCTCCACCACTAGGTCGAGGTCGGACGGGGCGCCTCCCATCAGCAGATCACGGACGGCACCGCCCACCAGATAGACCCCCGCCAGGCCCCGCAAGCGCTCGAGCAGGGGCGCGCCAGCAGGAAGCTCGCCGATGCGCCGAAGCATCTCGGCCGGTGAAGGGATCTGCATGGCGGCATCTTCGCGTCTGGGGTGGTCGGTCCTGGACGCTGGCTAGCATGGCGGCCATGCCGAGTCCTAGATCGCGGCGTCTGCTGCGGCGCGGGCTCGTCGTCGTCGCGGTTCTCGCCGTCGTAGTCGGAGGTCCGGCGGCGTACGTCGTGCTGACCGCGCCCGGCAACGTCTCGCACCCAAACGTCAGCTTCAGCGCTCCCACCACGTCGAAGCGACCGGCGTCGCAGCCGGTCGACAACTTCCAGTGGCCGGTTTACGGCTACGACCTCGCTCGCACGAGGTACTTCTCGGCTGCAATCGCCCCCCACTTCCGTACCGGCTGGAAGTACGAGGATTACGTGCTGGTCGAGCTGCCGCCGGTCATATACGGGACGACGCTGTACTTCATCGACAACTACGGCTCGGCGAAGGCCCTAGATGCCCGCAGCGGCCGCAAGCTATGGGAGGCAAAGGTGGGGACCCTGGCGGCATCCTCCCCGGCCATCGACGTAAAGGACCAGCTGGTGATCGTGGTACTGCTGTCGACCAATTCCGGAGCCGAGCACTCGCAGGTCCCCGGCAACGGCCGGGTGGTGGCGCTGTCGATGCGCTCCGGGCAGGTGGTCTGGTCGCATCCCGTGCCGGCCGGCAGCGAGTCTTCGCCGCTGGTGTGGAACTCGACCGTCTACTTCGGAGATCAGGACGGAACCGTCTCCGCACTTCGGGCCAACAACGGATCCACGGTCTGGACCTACCACGCCTCGGGCGCCGTGAAGGGGGGTCCCTCCCTTGCTGGCGGAACCCTGTACTTCGGGGACTACGCCGGACGCGCATACGCGCTAAACGCTCGCACGGGCGCCAAGGTGTGGGCGGTCAGCACGAGCGGCGCATCGTTCGGATTCGGCTCGGGCGGCTTCTACTCCAGCCCGGCGATCGCCTTCGGACGCGTGTACATGGGTAATACCGACCACTTCGTGTACTCGTTCTCCGCGCGCACGGGCCAGCTGGCGTGGAGGACCGGCACGGGCGGCTACGTCTACTCCTCCCCCGCGGTCGAGAACACGCCGGGCCTCGGGCCCACCGTGTACATCGGCTCCTACGACGGGACTCTGTATGCGCTCGACGCCCGCTCGGGCACGACCCGCTGGACCCACAACTCGGGCGGGGCGATCGATGGCTCGCCCCAGATCATCGGCAGAGTGGTCTACTTCTCAGACCTGAGGACGAAGGCCACTACCGGCGTCGACGCCCGCACCGGGGCGACCGTGTTCTCGTTCCCGGACGGAAGGTTCAACCCGGGCGTCTCCGACGGGCACACCGTCTACATGGTGGGTTACTCGATGATCTACCAGATGATTCCGGGCAGGTAGCGCGGAGGCGTGTACGCCGCGACGCCTAACCTCAACTAAACACAAAACCCGTGCAAATAGGCGCCCAAATGGCCCTCGCGCGGAACAGGCGTTCGCTCTCCTGGTATCGTTCCCTATGTATGCGTTGTCGTAGCGGAAGCCACTGCCAGGCGTCGGCCCTACCGGGTCGTCGCTTCTGCGCGGAGCACGCGGCCGAGCTTGATCGGATGCGCGAGGAGCTCAAGGATGCCGCCGCCGCCCGGATCGGGCGGGGCCGGCCCAAGCGCTCATCGACATGCTGCCGCCCCGGCTGTTACGAGCCTCGCGTCCCGCCCGCAGCGTATTGCGATGCGTGCGCGGCCGCTGGCTATGTGGAAGAGGCCGCCTAGCGGTCCAGCCGGGCTGACCAGGGCTTAGATACAAAAATCGAGAAAGAGCGTCGACGGACGCCGCGGGTCGAGCGGCGTGCGGGTCCCGTCTGCCCGCCGCGGCGCGGCGGCGAAGCCCGCGTCTGCGCGGGCCCCGGTAGCCTGGGCGCGCGTTGGCGCCCCGTCGGTTCAACCAGGTCGACGTGTTCACGACCACTCCGTACCTCGGCAACCCGGTGGCCGTGGTGCTCGATGGCGACGATTTGTCAACCGCTGAGATGAGCACGTTCGCCCGTTGGACAAACTTGTCAGAGACGACGTTCCTGCTGCCGCCCAACCGGCGCGAGGCCGACTACCGGGTGCGCATCTTCACCTCGGCGAGCGGGACCGAGGCCGCCGGTGGATTGCCGCCTGAGTTGCCGTTCGCCGGCCATCCCACGCTCGGCAGCTGTCATTCCTGGCTGTCGGTCTCCGGAGGGCCAAAGCGGGACGAGGTGATCGTGCAGGAGTGTGGCGTGGGGCTGGTCGAGATTCGGCGCACGCTCGACGGCCTGGCCTTCGCTGCCCCTCCCCTAATCAGATCGGGACCCGTTGAGGAGCGGCTGGTGGAGCACATCGCGTCCGTGCTGGGGATCGAGCGTGAACAGATAATCGACGCCGCTTGGGCCGATAACGGCCCCGGTTGGATCGCGGTGCTGCTCGAGAGCGCCGAGGCCGTACTGGCGCTCCGCCCCGGGATCGTCGATCTCGAGCTCGGAGTCGTCGGTCCCTATGCCGCGGGCTCACCGGCGGCGTTCGAGGTCCGCGCGTTCTTTCCCAAGCACGGAGCGACCACCGAGGATCCGGTCACCGGGAGCCTCAACGCCTCGCTGGCCGAGTGGCTCCTGGCCACGGGACGGGCGAGCGCACCCTACATCGCCAGCCAGGGAACGGCACTGGGCCGCTCAGGCCGGGTGTACATCTCTCGGGACGACGACGGGACGGTGTGGGTCGGCGGCGGCACTATGACGTGCATCGCTGGCGAGGTGGAGCTCTAGAGCCGTGGTCAGGACCGTCTGACCGGCACTCCCGCCTCGGCCAGCCGAGCCTTGACCTCAGGCACCGTATGCCGCCCGTAGTGGAAGATCGAGGCGCACAGCACCGCGTCGGCGCCGGCGTCCACAGCGGCCACCAGGTGCTGTGGCTCTCCGGCGCCGCCTGAGGCGATTACCGGCACCCCGACGGCCTCGGCTATCGCCGAGGTCAGCTCGAGGTCGTAGCCGTCGCTGGTGCCGTCACGGTCCATGCTCGTGAGCAGGATCTCCCCTGCCCCTCGCTCGACCCCCTCACGGGCCCAGGTCACCGCGTCACGGCCGGTGGCCGCGCGGCCGCCGGCCACGTAAGCTTCCCAGCTGCCGTCGACCGCCTTGGCGTCGATCGCCACCACCACGCACTGCGTGCCAAACGCCGCCGCCAGCTCGCCAACCAACTCCGGGCGGGCCAGCGCCGCGGAATTGATCGAGACCTTGTCGGCGCCGGCGTCGAGCACCGCTTGGGCGTCGGCGGCCGAGCGGATGCCGCCACCGACCGTGAACGGGATGAATACCTCGTCAGCGGCCCGCCGCGCCAGCTCGACCACCGTCTCCCGCTTGTCCGAGGTGGCCGTGATGTCCAGGAACACGACCTCGTCCGCGCCGGCGGCGTCGTAGCGCGACGCCAGCTCGACCGGGTCTCCCGCGTCGCGCAGGTCAACGAACCCGACGCCCTTGACGACGCGGCCGGCGTCGACGTCCAGGCAGGGGATCACTCGCTTGTAGTGCATGCCAATCGAGTCTCGCAGCGGCTTCAGGCGCCCTCCAGCACCCGCTGGGCCTCTCCGACACCGAAGTGCTGCTCGTACAGAGCTTTGCCAACGATCACACCGGCCAGGTTCACCTGACGCAGCGCCGCCAGCGCCCGGAGGTCGTCCAGCGACGAAACGCCGCCGGAGTAGATGAAGCTACCCCGGACCGCCGAGGCGATCCGGCGTGCGCCGCCCAGATCCGGGCCGCTCAACGTCCCATCGTGCTCGATGCTCGAGTAGATGAACCGCCGCACGCCCCGCGCGCCGAAGTGGGCTACGACCGACTCGTCCGGGATGTCGGTCTGCTCCATCCACCCTTCTGCGGCCAGGCGGCCGTTGCGAGCGTCGATCGACACCACCACACGGTCGCCATGCTCCCCGAGCACCTCGTCCAAGAAGTCGACGTCGCGGTAGGCGGCGGTTCCAAGCACGATGCGCGCCGCGCCGGCCTCCAGGGCCTCGTCCACGGCGTCGACGGTGCGAAGACCTCCGCCCAACTCGATGGGGACGTCCACCGTGTTCGCGATCTTCGATACCAGCTCGAGATGCCGAGGCGTCCCGGTGCGCGCCCCGTCCAGATCGACGACGTGCAGCATCCGCGCTCCACCCTTGACCCAGCGACGAGCGGCATCGAGCGGATCCGCGTCGTACACGGTCCGGGAGTCGAAGGAGCCCTTCGCCAGCCGCACGGTCTTGCCGTCGAGGATGTCGACCGCCGGCAGCAGGATCATGCCGGAGCCGTCAGGCGCGCGCCGGAGCCCGGTTCGCGCCCCCGCTCCCCACCGCCCGCACACAGCGTGACGAAGTTCTGGAGCACCTGGAGCCCGTGCCTTGAGGACTTCTCGGGATGGAATTGGACGCCGAAGATCGAGCCGCGAGCGACCATCGTCGCGAACCGTTCGCCGTACTCCGTCGTCCCGATGACGTTTTCTGACCGGACGGGGCGCGGCGCCAGCGAATGGACGTGGTAGAAGGCGCAGCCGCTTTCGGGCAAGCCCGTCGTCAGCGCGGAGCGGCGCTCGAATGAGACCTCGTTCCACCCTATGTGCGGCACCCTCAGGCCGCCCGTCCGAAGCCTCCTTACCTCCCCCTCGAGCACTCCCAGTCCGTCTGTGACCCCCATCTCCTCTGAGCGCTGGAACAAGAGCTGCATTCCGAGGCAAATCCCCAGCAGAGGCGCGCCGGAGGAGGCCATCTCGCCGATCAGCGACGTGAGCCCGAGCTCGCCCAGGTTGCGCATCGCCCGCGGAAACGCGCCAACGCCCGGGACGACTAGGCCGTCCGCGCCCCGGATCCGGTCGTGGTCACGGGTGATCAGGGCTCGGGCACCGACATGCTCGAGCGCCTTCTCCACGGAGCGGCGGTTGCCCATCCCGTAGTCGACCACCGCGATCAGCGGGCCGCCCGTCATACGAGCGTCCCCTTGGTGCTCGGAATCCCGGGCTCGGTTGGATCGAGCGCCACAGCCGCCCGCAGAGCGCGCGCCAGCGCCTTGAAAGCGGCCTCGATCGCGTGGTGCGCGTTCGTACCCCGCTCGACCGTCAGGTGAAGCGTCAGCTTGGCGTTGGTGGCCAGCGCCCGGAAGAACTCCTCGGCCAGCTCGTGGTCGAAGTTGCCGATCGACCCCGGCGGAAGGGTTGCCTCGAAGGCGCACAGGCCGCGGCCTGAGATATCGATCGCACACGAAGCGCGCGACTCGTCCATCGGTACGGTGGCCTGCCCGTAGCGGGCGATCCCAGCGCGATCCCCGAGCGCCTCGTCGAGGGCCTGGCCGATGCAGATCCCGACGTCCTCGACCGTGTGATGGGCCCCCGTTTCGAGGTCGCCGGAGGCCCTGATATCGAGATTGAGGCGGCCGTGGCGGGCGAGCAGGTCGAGCATGTGGTCGAGGAATCCCACGCCGCTGTGGCGCTCGCCGGCGCCGTCACCGTCCAGCGCGAGCGTCACCGTCACCTCGGTCTCGGCGGTGCTGCGGTTGATCTCGGCGCTGCGGGCCATCGCCTAGTGATTCTCGCGGATGCGGGCTTCCATCGACCGCGCGTGGAGCTCGAAGCCCTCGGCGCGAGCCAGGGGCGCACCCGTCCTGGCCAGCGCGGCCGGGTCCTCGATGGCCACTTCCGTGTAGCGGCGGCGGAAGTTCGCTGGGGAGAGCACCGACGCGAACCGGGCCGCGCCGTTGGTCGGCAGGATGTGGTTTGACCCAGCGATGTAATCGCCGAACGCGGTGGCGGCATTGGCGCCCACGAACACGCAGCCCGCGTGGGTGGCCCTCGACGCCAGCTGCTCAGAGCCGGCTCCCACCAGCTCCAGGTGCTCCGGCGCGAGCGCCTGCGCGAGCCCCAGCGCCTGCTCAAGATCGCTTACTTCCACCAACCCCGATACCGCACCGGTCTCGGGCCCGCCGTTCAGGATCGAGTCGAGGGCATCCAGCAGCGATGATGATGAGGAAATCGCGAGCACGAGCGTCCCGGGGCCGTGCTCGGCCTGGGCCAGCAGGTCGAGCGCCACCAGCTCCGGCTCGACATCGCCGTCGGCGACCACCACCAGATCGCTGGGGCCGGCGAATCCGTCGATGCCCACCCGGCCCGAGACTTGCCGCTTGGCCTCCTGCACGTACAGGTTTCCCGGGCCCACGATCACGTCGACGGCAGCTACCGACTCCGTGCCGTAGGCCAGGGCCGCGATTGCCTGTGCTCCGCCCATGCGGTACACGACAGAAGCCCCGGTCAGGCCACACGCGCCGAGCACCAGCTGCGAGACGTCGCCGTCGCCGCCGGGCGGGGAGCACACGACGATCTCGCGTACGCCGGCGACCCGCGCCGCGACGACGCCCATCACGACCGTGCTCGGGTACGGGGCTCGTCCCCCCGGGACGTACACGGCGGCGCTGTCCACCGGCGCGCTGAGTACCGCGACCCGATGGCTGCCGAACCGGGCCGTCCGATCCTCGTCCAGGCTAAGCTCGGCGACTCGGCCCACGTTCTCGATCGTGGCCTTGAGCCCGTCGCGGACGAGCGGATCGAGCTCCGCGCTCGCAGTCTCGAGCTCCTGGTCTCCTACTCGCAGTGGCAGGGGGTCGGCGCCCTGTGTGTCAAGAGCGCGGATGTACTCGTTGAGCGCTTCGTCGCCGCCGGAACGGACCGCCGCGATGATGTCCGCCACGACGCTGTCGACGGACTCGGGGGCGGGAACCAACGCCCGCAGCGCGGCCAGTCGCGCGAGCTGCTGCAAGCGGGGGTGGAGCTGGTCGGCGGCGACCAAGCCCAGTACGGGCGCCAGCTCCACCGAGCCCTTGACCTCGACGATCTCCGCCTGGCGGCCCGTTTGCAGGAAGTAGCGCGCCGCGACGCGTGGGTACTTGGTGGCGATCCTCATGACGCCCAGCCGGCGCAGCGCCTCTGCAGCGCGGTCCGGACCGGCGACGGTCGCGAGCACCATCCGGCAGCGCCCGTAGCCCAGGTCGACGAGCTCGTACAGTTCGCGCTCGGACTGCTCCATCAACACGTCTTTGCCGGTCACGCCGATGTCGGCCACGCCTGCCTCGACGTAGGTGGGAACGTCAGACGGGCGCATGGTGACGATCCCCTCCTCGTCGAATAGGAGCTTGCGGTCGTTGGCGCGGACCTCGCTGGTGCGGAGTCCGAGGCGGTCAAGTAGGTCGAGCGTGTCGGCAAACAGGGCGCCGCGCGGGACCGCGATGCGAAGTTCGCTCATCGCGTTCCTCCAAGCCCTCGCTCCTCGCCCGTGAGCGCTATGTGCAGTCGCTCCACGCCGATGGCGAAGCCGACCGCGGGCAGGGGGCGGCCGAAGCTCGCGAGCAGCTCGTCGTAGCGGCCGCCCGAGCCAATCGGCACCCCGTGGGCGGGGTCGTAGACCTGAAAGACCGCACCCGTGTAGTACCCCAGGCTCCGCACCAGCCCCAGGTCGAAGATGATGCGCTCCGCCACCTCAGGCGCCAGCAGCTGATGCACGCCCCGCATCCCGCTCACGGCCGCGTCAAGCGGAGCCGATAGGCCTTCGAGCACCTCCGGCCCGCCACGGGTCTGGGGCACGCGCAGCAGCAGGTCGACGTCCTGGGAGCCCAACCCGAGGCGCCGCACCTCGCGCTCAACGCCCACGAAATCCCCCGCTGCCAGCTCGGAGAGAATGGTGTCGTGGGCCTCCGGCGCCACCCCGACGGCCTCCAGCAGCATGGGGTACAACGAGGCGTCGCCCAACCCCACTTTGTACGTGCGCAGCCCGGCCGCGTCCAGGGCCGCACACAGGACCGTCAGGACCTCGGCCGTTCCAGTGGGAGCCGCGCCGCCGACCAGCTCCACCCCCGCTTGCAGCAGCTCGCGCGACTGGCCGCGCTGCGGGCGCACGCTTCGGTAGGCGTGCGCGATGTAGCAGAAGCGCAGCGGTGGATCCGATGTCCGATAGCGGGTCGCGACCAGCCGGGCGATCGGGACGGTCATATCCGAGCGAAGCACAAGCACCTGCCCCTGCTCGTCGAACAGCCGGTACGCCGGGCCTGGGCTGCGCCCCCATCGGGGCAGGGGCGGCTCGTACTCGAGCGCCGGCGTATAGACCTCGCCGTAGCCGGCGCGCTCGAACACCTCGCGCACGCGGTCGGTAAGCGCGCGCAGCTCGCGCATCTCGTCGGGCAGCACGTCTCGCGTACCGCTCGGGATGCGGTCGAAGAGGGGGAGGCCTTTGCCGCTCGTCACACGAGGACGGGCACGTCGTCCAGGCGCTGGATCCGTGCGCCCAGATCGCGCAGCCGCTCGTCGATCCGCTCGTAGCCACGGTCGATGTGGCGAACGTTGCCAATCTCGGTCCTGCCCTCGGCGCACAGCGCCGCGATCAGCATGGCCATTCCGGCACGGATGTCTGGCGAGTCGACTCGCTGGCCGCGAAGCCGGCGGGGTCCGATGACGATCGCGCGGTGCGGGTCGCAGATCGTGATCTCGGCGCCCATCACCTGCAGCTTGTCGGTGAAGAACAGGCGGTTCTCGAACATCTTCTCGTGGATCAGCACGCATCCCTCGGCCTGCGTGGCCAGCGCCAGCGCGATGCTCGTGAGGTCGGCCGGGAAACCGGGCCACGGGCCATCCTCGATCTTGGGCATGCGCTCACCGGCGTCGTTTTGGATCACGAGTTTCTGACCACCGGGCACGATGACGTCCGCTCCCCGGAGCTCGGTGTGGAGCCCGAGCCGGTCGAAAACCAGCCGGATCATGCGCAGGTCCTCCGGGACCGTGTCCCTGACAACCAGCTCGCCGCCGGTGACGCCGGCCAGCGCCATGAAGGAACCGATCTCGATGTGGTCGGGCGCGATGGTGTGGGTGCAGCCGCGGAGCCGATCCATGCCATGGACGGTCATCACGTTGGAGCCGATCCCGTCGATCGTCGCTCCCATCGCCACCAGCATCCGGGCCAGATCCTGGACGTGCGGCTCGGATGCCGCGTTGCGAATGACCGTGGGCCCGTGGGTCAGGGCGGCGGCCATGAGCGCGTTCTCGGTCGCCATCACGGACGGTTCGTCCATCAGGAAGTCGCACGGGCTGAGACCGAGCGGCGCCTGGATGAAGATGTCGCGATCGTGCTCCACGATCGCGCCAAGCGCCCGGAAGGCGTCGAGGTGGGGATCGAGCCGACGACGGCCGATCACATCCCCGCCCGGTGGTGGCATGTGGGCGTGGCCGAAGCGAGCCAGCAGTGGCCCCGCGAGCAGGAACGAGGCCCGGATCCTCTCGGCTAGCTCACGGTCGACGTCGTAGCGGTCGACACCGGACGCGTTGACCGACACCTCTCCCGGTCCGAGCCACTCCACCGTGGCCCCGAGCGTCTCCAGCAGCAGCGCCATGGCTTCGGCGTCCGCGATCCGGGGTACGTTCCGCAGCACGACCTCGTCCTCGGTCAGCAGGCACGCCGCCAGGATCGGCAGGACGCCATTCTTGTTTCCGGCCGGAACGATCGTGCCCGATAGCGGCACGCCGCCTTCGATGACGAACTTCTCCATGGGAATCGGCGGTGCTCCCACCGGCCGCGCCGGCAGGCTGATCCGCGGGATCGGGGTGGGCCGCGAACGCTGAGCTAGGGTAACAGCCATGCAAGCAGACGTTTCGCGCCAGCAGGCTTGGGACCTGCTTTGTGAATGGACCAAGTCACAGTCGCTACGCAGGCATGCGCTTGCGGTGGAGGCCGCCATGCGCGCCTATGCCTCCCGGCTGGGGGGCGATCCCGACTTATGGGGCGTGACCGGCCTTTTGCACGACCTCGACTACGAGCGCTATCCCGACCTGAACAACGGCCATCCGCGCCACGGAATCCGCGAGCTCGAGTCGGGCGGGTATCCCCCTGAGATCGTCCGCGCGGTGGCGTCGCACGCCGATTTCATGGGCGTACCCCGCGAGAGCGAGATGGAGAAGGCACTCTACGCGGTCGACGAGCTGTCGGGCTTTGTGCTCGCCTGCGCCTATGTGCGGCCCGAAGGGCTATTGGGGATGACTCCCAAGTCGGTCAAGAAGAAGCTCAAGCAGCCTTCGTTTGCCGCCGCTGTAAACCGTGAGGACCTGCGTCGGGGAGCGTCGGAGCTGGGCGTGGACTTCGACGAGCACCTGGCCGTCGTGATCGAGGCCCTCACCGACCGGCGGCAGGAGCTTATGTCGGTGGACGACGAGGCTGCGTCCGAAGCAGGCTAGGCGTGCCCGACACGGTCAGGATCGTCGTCCTTGAAGGAGACGAAACGGGCCAGGAGCTGCTCGAGCAGGCGGTGCGCCTCCTCGACCCCGACTTGTTGGGGATCGAGCTCTCCTTAGAGCGCTTCGACCTCTCCCTCGACAATCGCCGCGCAACCTCGAATCAGGTGGTGATCGATGCGGCGGCCGCGATGCGCGAGGCGGGTTTTGGGCTGAAGGCCGCGACCATCACCCCCGAGGATTCCGACGACGTTGGCTCCCCTAACCGGATCCTGCGCGAGCAGCTGGACGGCAAGGTGATCGTCCGGACCGGCCGTCGCCTGCCAGGGGTGGCGCCGGTGGCCGGCGTTCACTACCCCATCTCTGTCGTGCGGATGGCGGTTGACGACGCATACGGTGCGTCCGAGAGACGGGAGGGCGACACGGGGTCCGCCCAGGAGGTCGCCTACCGGGTGGAGCGAATCTCGCGGTACACCTGCCGTGCGGTCGCCGAGTACGCGTTCCGCACTGCCGGAAAGCTGAACGCCCGGGTCTACGGTGGCCCCAAGTGGACGGTCTCCCCCGTTTACGAGGGGATGCTGAAGGAGGAGATGGATGCGGCCGCCGCCCACCACCCCGATGTCGCCTACCAGCCGGTCTTGATCGACGCCACGTATGCTGGCCTCCTTTCGGGCGCGACTGACGCTCCGCTCGTGATCCCGGCGCTGAACCGCGACGGAGACTGCCTGTCGGACATGGTCCTCCCGATGTTCGGGTCGATCGCCGGAGCCGAGTCCGTCCTGCTGGCGTTCGACTCCAGCTACAGCACCACGGTGGCGATGGCCGAGGCACCCCACGGGCCGGCGCCCGCCCTCCGGGGCAAGGACCTCGCCAATCCCCTGGCGATGATCCTGGCCTGCGGCGCCGTCCTTCACCACGCCGCGGAACGGCATGGGGCGGGATATGAGCGCGCCTCGCGGGCGATCTATGAGTCAGCGCTCGAGACGGTCGGCTCCGGCATCAAGACGCCCGACCTCGGCGGCTCATCAGGCACGACCGACGTCACGAATGCCGTCATCGAGCGTGTACGGACGAAGATCGACGTGTGGTCGTCACTGGGGTCGGCGGCGTAGAGTCCTTGGCTCCCGCCCGGGCGTCGATGGTTATCGGCCGGACGCTTCCGGCCCCGCTATACGCAGCGTGTGGAGCGGCGGCTTGCGCCACGCCATGATCTTTTCCGTCCGGTGGCTTCCCTAGGCTCTCGAACGTATGTTCCACGCGTCCGCCGACAGGTTCCGCAGCTGGATGGCCCGCATCGACGAGGTGCTGGATGACGTGCTTGGGGATCCGCCAGTCCTTGACTCGGTCCACCCTCACCGGGTCCCGCTGCGCTGGACTTACGAGCGTCGCGGCGGTGCGGTCCCGTCCCGTCCGGCCCACTGCCTCTCTCCGGTCCACCAAGGCAGCCGCATGCGTCAGCTGGACCCCACGCCCCGTTAGTCGCCGCCCGACTCAGGGCAAGCCTCCGAGATTCAGCCCATGAACAGGAGGACGGTGCCGCTGGGGTATCCAGGCCCGCTGCGCGACCCTGAGCTCGCGACCCCGATCAGCACCGCGATGAACGTTCCAATCCCCAGAACGAGACAGATCACCAGTAGCGCCAGCGCCTGCGGGTTACGGCGAAAGAAGTTGGCGATCTCGTGCACGGGGACGAGCAACGAAGCGTATCTCCCGTGCTGTCACGTCCCACATGGCTCGGAGGGCTACGCAGTTATGTCGGCTAGGGGACCGTTGTAGGCGAGACGGAGAATTTGCCGTCTGAACCGCCGCTGCCGGTGTTCTGGGGGACCCGCTGGCTTGAGCCGGTCCGAGATCCGGCCGCCGTTGGATGCAGGCGGCCGCGCCGCCCGCTGGTGCAGCTGCTGGTCAGCCGCGCAGCTACCGTGGCTCCGCCGGGGCGCTGACGGCATTGAGACACGAGACGATGGGGGGTTTGGCGGACGAGACGCCCGGTGACATGAGGGGTCAGACCGGTCGTGCTCACCAGCGTCGATCGCCTGTGGTGGCGAAGAGCGATCGCGCTTGAGCGGGTCACGTGTCGGGCCGCGCGGGCGTGCGTGTGGCGGCCGTGCGCAGCCACTTTGACCTTGCTCGTGGCCACGACCGGCCCTCCGGCTGAGCTCTCCAGACGGCTGCTCGCCACCGCGACGCCGCCGGCACAAACAATCGTGCCCAGGGCGAGCGGGAGGCCATGCCGCGCTAGGTACCGCGGGTGCAGCACCTCGCGCCACCTCGAGCCGGCCCAGAACGCCTGGAGTCGCGATAGGTACGGGGTGCTGCGCCAGCCGTCCTCGTGCGGATCAGCGTGACCATCTTCCGCGAGGTCCATTGTCAGCGCCTGGCAGCCCAGATCCGTGATTGCCCAGTTTCCTCGACTATCCGTGCGCACCAGGCCGTGGGCGTGGGCGTCCACGAGCACTAGGCGAGCGTCGAGCCGGCTGAGCCTCAGCCGGCGCGCGAGCGCGTCACTCGACAGCGGCCCCGTCTGCTCCAAGGCGCCAAGTACATCCTTAAGCGCAACCAACCTCTGTGACATCGCACTTTCCTCCAGCGATGCAGGATACGACCAATCGCTGCATATGGTTCGGGGATGTGGAAATTCCAACCAACAAGGGGCGAGCATGAAGACGCCGGTCCACTGAATCCTGGCGCCAGCAGCCCGGAACCCTGTCTACGCAACCGATTTCGACGCCGATGGTGTCCGGCGTGCTCTGCAAGACGCTGGTCCAGAGCGCCAAGCCGAGTTTCGCGCTACACCGAATAGCCCGGGTACGTATACAAACCCGGCCTGAATTACCGCGGCGAACCCGTCGGTGCTTGGCCGCCCGTCGGTGGCGCCGGTGGGCTGCTAGTGCCCGGCGACTGCTGACCACTGGTGCCCGGCCCCTGCTGAGATGTGGTCCCTGGCGACTGCTCGCTACTGGTGCCCGGCGACCGCTGGCCGGTCGGCGGCAGCTCCTGGTTCGTCGCAGCAGGCGGCCTGACCGCTGTCGGGGGGTTGGCGCCAGTCGGGGGGCCGGTCCCCGTCGGGGACGGAGCCAGCGGTTGAGATGGCGAGCGGTACACGCCTGGCGGGAGAGGCTGCCTCGCCGGAGGCGCGGGCGGCAGCAGCAGGTTGCGCTCGAAGTACCCGGGAATCCCGGACAGGCTCGCCGGAACATGACCGATCGGCTTCCAGCCGCTGGAGGTGAGCGTGACCGTGGCGTCGAGCGCTGTCTCATTGTCCGTCCAGTCCCACGCGTAAATCGTCAGCCGGTAGCGCCCGGGGTCGAGGCCGGTGGGCAGCGGAGGAGCCAACCCGTCGGCGACTCTGTAGGTCCAGTGGGGAATGCAGACCGAACGGGTCGCGAAGCAGTTGTAGCCGGGATCGTGCACGCCAGGCGCATAGATAAGCGAGCGCTGCGAGAACTGAAGCAGGTGGGTTCCCCGGAAGGCCCATTCGAGCGGCGTGACCGGGGCGCCGTGCCGGTCGTAGAGCCGGTACGCGATAGCGGCCGGTGCGAGGACGGGCGTGAAGTACTTCGTCTTTCGGATGAAGGTCTGTGGGTCGTAGGCAGGCGCGACCACCTGCCCGTCCGCTGACACGGATGGTCTGCCGATCACAGGCACCGCGTGGTCCGCGTACGGTTCGAGCACGGTTCCTTCGGGCCGCAGCGGGTTCGCGTACTGGCCGTCGGCGCCGATCTCCGAGAAGGCCATGTGCCCGTAACCCGCCATAACCGTTCCGACCACGGTCTGAAACGGGGTGACCACATCGCCTGTCTGCACCTTGGGATTGATGTGCCAATAGATGTAGTTGCCGACCTGGATGCGGGCATCTGGGCCGGAAGGGGCGAGCACCTGGGCCATACCCGGCTGTACCGCATACACCCGGGCTCCGTCTCGAGCTTGGATATCGATGGCAACGTGAAGCGACTCGGGCCGCAGCTCGTTCAGACCGGCTCGGATCGGGTGCGGGCGGTGGAACGGCGCCAGCGGCCAGCCGGTCTCGGCGTCATACGGACGACATCCGGTCGAGCACG
>VAWT01000422.1 GCA_005883415.1 Actinomycetota bacterium
CGGGCTGCAGCACGTTTTCGGGCGGTCCGGTCACCTCGATTCCCAGCTCGCCGTCGCTTTCAAAGTCGAGGACCAGAAACCGCAGCCTCAGCAGACCGGCCAGCGAGAGCACGGCCGTTAGGCGCCTCGTCCCTTGAGGCGAACGGCGAGTTCGTCCAGCCCCTTCACCGAGATGTCAGCCTCGGGATCCTCGCGGGGCGGCGAGTCCGGCCCGTACTCGAGTGGCCGGTCGATGAAGGCGGTCCGCAGTCCGGCCCCGCGGGCGCCTTTTAGATCGAATGGGTGTGCGGCCACCATCATCACCTCGTTGGGTTCGAGGCCCAGCAGCCGGACACCCGTCCGGTACACCTCCGCTTTGGGCTTGTAGACCCGAGCGAGCTCCGCCGAGAACAGGCAGTCAAAGCGCAGGTCACCCTGCCGAACGAGATCAACGAGTAGTGCCAGGTTCCCGTTCGAGAGCGCTGCCACGACTCGACCTCGACGCAACTCTTCGAGCCCCGCTGGCGCGCGGGGCCATGGAGCAAGCCGGTGCCAGTCGCTCACCAGCGCGGCGCAGCCCTCGCTTGGAAGCTCGAGGTCCCGCTCGTCCAGGAGCTCGCCGAGCGTGATCTCGTGAAGTTCGTCGAAGGTTCGCCAGGGCCGCTGCTTCTGGTTGACGTCCTGAGTGGCCGCCAGCGCGCGGGCGCGCCAGTCATCGGCCAATTCGTCCGGGTCGGCCTCTAACCCGCTATCCCGGAAGGCGCTCGCGATCGTGGAACGCCAGTCCAGCAGGGTCCCGAAGACATCGAACGCGAGCGCCCTCACCATCAGGGCCCGGAGCCTACCTCCCGCCGATCGCCAAGGGACGTAACGAGCAAGCTCACTGGTCACCCGGCGCGGGTAAGGCGCTAGCGTGGCCGCGTGGGGCTCGCCCGCATGAGTCGCAACTCGCGGATGCCGTAGCCAGCCGTGGACCCGTGCGTGGCGCGGGCCCACGCTGCAGCGCGGCAATCAGCGATCCGCTGCCACCGGCCTCGGCTCGGGATGCTCGAGTGTGACCTCGGTCTCCTCGTTGGCGCCATCGGTATCGCCCAGCGGCCGCGTCTGCTCGAACTCATCCCACAGCTCCCGGCTAGCCTCGCGCTCCTCGTACCTGCGCCGCCACCACGACGATTCGTGGCACATGGTGTGACCTCCTGATCGACCAGTGCTGATGATGACCCCCGGACCCAGCTGGCGCAAGTCCATCCCGCTGGTCGGGGCGACCGAAAAGCAGTCGGTAGCTGGCCGTCCAGAGCCGCTACGGGACGTGCACGACCTCGAGCTTGATCCCGTCGGGGTCGTAGAAGAAGCCGGCGTAGTAGCCGGGGCGGTAGTCGTACTCCTTCGGGTCGTTCTCGACCTCCAGGCCTTGCTGGCGGACCCAGCGCAGGCGCTCATCGACGATCTCGCGCGACGGCGCCTCAAACGCGAGGTGATGAATCCCGACCCGGTAGCGGTCGTAGCCGCCGGACATCTGCGCTTGCCGCAGGCTGACGGACACCACCCCCGGTCCGCCCAAGTACACCACCCGCTCGCCACGCTCCCCGACGATGTCGCTTGCGCACAAGTAGCCGAGCGGCTCGAGCAGCTGGCGGTAGAAGTTGAGGCTCCGCTCGAGATCGGAGACGACGAGATCGAGGTGATCGACGCCGGTTCCGCGCATGCTCCGGTGCGTGCGTCGCACCTGGCCGCTGCTGAACCTCGTCCCGTCCCCCCTCCTTCTTCGACTGCTCGCGCCGAGCGCCCCACGCGTCCGTCACTCGCTCGAGTGTGCGGCGCTTTGGCTCTCGCTCATGGCCGGCGCCGCGGTCCTCCTGATCGAGCTCCTCCGTTAGGACCACCCCGTCTACGCTCTGCGGGTGCCCGATCTCCGCGAGCGCTGGCGCACCGGCCGGCTGGAAGCGAATGCCTACGACTGGGCGGTGGAGCATGAACATGTGGCAGGTGTCCTCGGCCGCCTGATCTGGGGCACCGACACCTCGGCCTTCTACCGAGACATCGCGCGGCTGTCCGCGCTGCCGCCGGGCACCAGCGTGCTTGACATCCCGTGTGGCGGCGGCGTCGCGTTCCGCGGGCTGCGGCCGAACCAGGAGCTCCACTACATCGCGGCCGATCTCTCGCCGCTGATGCTCCGGCGGGCTCGCGCCGAGGCCGCGCGCCGTGGCATTAGCTGGATCGAGTTCGCCGAAGCGGACGTCGAGGCGCTGCCCTTCAAAGACTCAGGCTTTGACCTCTGCATCACCTACACGGGCCTTCACTGCTTTCCCGACCCGCAGACCGCGATCCGGGAGATGGCCAGAATGCTGAAGCCGGGCGGCGAACTACGCGGCACTAGCGTGATCAAGCGTGCCGGGATTCGTCAGGACGCGTTTGTGCGCCTCATGCAGATCGGCGGCGTCTTCGGTCCCGGTCTCACGCTCCGAGAGCTCGAGTCCTCGCTCGCCGACGCCGGCCTGCTCGGGACGCGCACCGAGCGCGACGGCGGTCTCGCGTACTTCTCAGCCCACAAGCCACCGGGCGACTGAGAGCTTGAGCGCCGGAAAAGTGCAAGATCTCGTCATCCGTGCGGCGGACTAAGTGACGTCGAGCGAGTGCTCAACTCCCGCGGGGATCAGGCGCGCCGCCCGTGAGCGACTTGGCCGACGTCGCAAAGCAGTTCCGAGCGGCCCGTAGCGATCCCCACCTCGCCGTGCTCGAGGGCTTCCACGCCGTCAAGCACGCGATTCGCTTCGGCGCGGCATTCCTGGCTCTCGTTGGAACTGACGCCGACGCCGCTGGGCGCCTCGCCGATGCGCTGGCCCCTGATCTGCGGGAGCGCCTAGCCGACAACTTGCGCGTTGTCTCGCCGGAGACGTTCGCGAGACTCGCGCCCCAACCGCCGACAACGGGCCTGATGGGGATCGCACGCCGGCCGCAGGTCGACCTTCACGCCGTTCTCTCCTCTCCTGAGCCCCGACCGGTGGTGCTGCTCGAGGATCCCCGCAACCTCGGCAACATCGGTGCCTGCATTCGCGTTGCCGCGGCCGCCGGCGCGGCGGCGGTGCTCACGACAGGAGCTCAAGACCCGTGGCACCCCGAGGCGCTCCGCGGTGCCGCTGGCCTTCACTTTGCCCTTCCGGTCGCCCCGTTTCCCGAGCCCACCTTTCACGACCGTCAGCTGATCGCCGTAGCTCCCGACGGGGATCCTTTCGACCCCGCCCAGATGCCCTCCCGAGCGATGCTGGCGTTCGGAACCGAGCGCCACGGCATCGGCGACGAGCTGCTGGCTCGTGCCGATGACCGGGTATCGATTCCCATGCGTCCTGGGGTCTCAAGTCTGAACCTCGCAACCTCCGTAGCCGCAATCTTGTTCGGCTGGCGCCTGACCCGGGCGGCCCCCGGCCCGCCTTGAATCCCGGCGCAACCCGCCGCCAATAGGCCGATTGTTGACCTGGGCGGGCCGATCCGTCTGAGCGCTGGCTTCAGGCACCTACTGCGAGCAGAATGCTGGTCCTGCGGGCTCAGCCAGGTGTTGTTGCACACCATGCTCGAAACGGGCTTCATCCACGGAGCTTGCGTCTGGGGGGCCGGCGGGCCGGCCGAGCTGCGTAGCCTTAGGAGGCCCCAGGGACTGAGGTTGTTGTCCAGGCCCCAGCGGCCCCAAAACGAGGTGATCGCTGGTGTCGCATCGATCGAGACGAGCTTGAGCGGCGGAGCGAGTCGGCGCCCGTCGGCGGTGTCGTGGAGCCCGATCAGATAGGCCAGGGGGATCTCGACCCGCGACCCGTCGATTGCGGGCGAGAAGAACAGGCCGGCGACGCCGAGATAACGGGGGGTCAGGCCGAGGCTGCAACGCAGCTGACGAACCGGCAAGCTCACCGGCCGCGGGTAGTTGGGAGCACGGATACCTGCTCCCAGTCTGACTGGTGCCACTGGTTGATCATCCACGTGTGAAGCGAGTCATAGTTGTAGAAGACCCAGTACTGGATCAGGATCCAGGTGCCGCCGGCCGCCGACGGGGAACGGCTCTGCCGGATTGTGTCGGTGAGATCTTGGTAGCGGTAGTAGAGGGCCGGGTCGTCTGCGCCGCTGTTCGCGCACGAATCTGGGTCTGAGCCGTCGCATGATCCGGGGGGCTTCCCTGGGATTTCATAGCAGCCAGGTTCCCCGTGCACTGCCACGTGGGCGTTGCAGAAAGGCGGATCGACATTTGCAACCTTGTTCTGCTTCACATACCAGCTGACCTCGGTCGGATTCCATTTTTCCCCGCTGGCCAACCACATCTGCGGCTCGAACTGCTGGGCCAGATAGGCAGAGTGAAGGCTGGCTCGTTGATCGCTGACGCCGATCGTGGGCACCCCACCGGCATCTGACCATAGGGCCTGGCGGGCCTGGTGCTCGACGCTGGCCGCAGTGACCCACGCTGCGAGAATCATCAGGCAGATGGCCAGGGCGCTCGCATGGG
>VAWT01000423.1 GCA_005883415.1 Actinomycetota bacterium
TACCACCCGCTGTCCACGGCCGAGGAGGCGCTCGAGCGCCTGCCCGACGCCCAGCTGCGCGTGCTCCCCGGCACCGGATTCCTCATCGCCTACGACGATCCGGTGGGAGTGGCGCGCGAGATCGTGGCCTTCTGCGCGCCTCCGTCGGGAAGCCGGCGCTCGCCGGGCGTGGAGTAGCGTTCAGAGGCGATGGGCGTGCAGGAGCGTCAGCAGCTGTGGGGCGGCGAGACCGCGAAGGCGGTGGAGAACTTCCAGGTCTCGGGCACGCCGATCCGCCTGGAGATCGTCCACTGGCTGGGACGCATCAAGGCCGCCGCCGCCCGGGTGAACGCCGACCTGGGGCTGCTGGACCCGGACCTGGCCGAGCGCATCGCCGAGGCCGCCGACCGCGTGGCCGCCGGCGAGTTCGACGACCAGTTCCCGGTCGACGCCTTCCAGACGGGCTCCGGCACCTCGTCGAACATGAACGCCAACGAGGTCATCGCCGCGCTGGCGGGAGACGCGGTCCACCCCAACGACCACGTGAATATGGGGCAGTCGTCCAACGACGTCTTCCCCTCCGCGGTCCACCTCGCCGCGCTGGAGGAGTGCACCCGCGGCCTCCTGCCCGCCCTCGAGCAGCTCGAGGCGTCGTTCGCACGCAAGGCGGAGGAGTTCAAGGACATCGTCAAGGCCGGCCGCACGCACCTGATGGACGCCGTGCCGGTCACCCTCGGCCAGGAGTTCTCCGGCTATGCCGCCCAGATCCGCCTGGGCGCGCGTCGCGTGCGCAACGCGGTGCCGCAGGTGGCGCAGATCCCGCTGGGCGGGACGGCCACCGGGTCGGGCCTCAACACCCATCCCGAGTTCGCCGAGCGCGTCCGGCGCCGGCTGTCGGAGAGCACCGGGCTGGACATCCGCCCGCCCGAGGACCCGTTCGAGTCCAACGGCAACCGCGACGCCCTGGTCGAGCTGTCGGGCGCGCTCAAGGTCATCGCCGTGTCGGTCACCAAGATCGCCAACGACCTGGCGCTGATGGGTTCCGGCCCGCGGGCGGGGATCGGCGAGCTGCTGCTCCCCGAGCTCCAGAAGGGCTCGTCGATCATGCCCGGCAAGGTCAACCCGGTGATCCCGGAGGTGGTGATGCAGGTGGGCGCCCAGGTCATCGGGAACGACACCGCGATCACGATCGCCGGCTCGCAGGGCAACTTCGAGCTCAACGTGCGGGTGCCTCTGATCGCGCGCAACCTGCTCGACAGCATCCAGCTGCTGACCGCCAAGTCCAGGCTGTTCGCCGAGAAGTGCGTGGACGGGATCGAGCCCAACCTCGAGGGCTTGCAGCGCTCGGCGGAGCTGACGCTGGCGGTGGCCACCGCGCTCAACCCCTACATCGGCTACGACCGGGCGACCGAGATCGTGAAGGCGGCGGCGGACTCCGGGCGGCCGCTGCGCGAGGTGGCGCTGGAGCACGGGGTCGAGGAGGAGATCCTGGACAAGGCCCTGGACCTGCGGCGGATCGCCGCGGGCAGCCAGGCACAGGACTGAGCGGCTACCCCCGCACCAGCCCGTCGCCCAGGGCCGTGCGGGCGTACAGGACGCTGCGGCCCTCGCGGCGGGCGGTCACCAGCCCGGCCGCACGCAGTGCGGTCAGATGCTGGGACGCGCCTCCCGGCGACAGCCCCAGCAGCCGCGCGAGGTCGGTGGTCGAACGCGGTGCGTCCAGGGCGCTGAGCAGCGCCGCGCGGGTGGCGCCCAACACGCCCGCCAGCGCATCGGGCGCCGCCTCACCCTCCTCCCACAGGGTGCCCACGCCGCGGGCCGGATAGACGAGCGTCGGCTGCCAGGGCGGGTCGGTGATGGTGGCGGGCCGGTCCCAGGAGAACGCCGACGGGACGAGCAGCAGGCCCTCGCCGCGCAGCGGCACGGTGGCGTCGTAGGCCTGGTCCACCGTGAGCACGGACTCGCGCCAGCGGACCGTGGTATGGAGCTCGGCGAACAGCGCCGCCGGAGAACGGCCGCAACCGCGCGGACCGGCCGCCGGTGCGCATCCGCGCCTCCACCTCGCGGCGGATCCGGTCGACGGGGGTGGCGCGGACCAGCTCGAGCTCGTCCTCGAACGTGGCCAGCGGGGTGGTCGGCGGCGGGCTCAGGAAGTCGGGGACGTAGCCGCGGGAGGGCGCCAGCGCGACGAGCTCGGCCAGGTCGAGCTCCGGCAGGCGGCGGCGCAGCTCGACCACCCACGGCAGATGCAGGGCCGCCGTCGAGGGATCCTGCAGCGCCCGGATGCTGCCCACCAGCTCCCACATCGGCGAGATGGCGAAGCGCGTGCGGGCCAGGTCCGCGATGTCGAACTCGAAGATGACGATTTACGTGAGGCTAAATCATTCGCCAGGCTAGTACGCGGCCGCGAGGCTGGCAGACATGCACTCACCGCTGATCCAACTCGTGGCATACGAGCGAGCCGCGGAGCTGCGGCGGCAAGCGCGCACCGAGCGCGCTGCCGCCGCGCGCACTCAGCGCGGCGTGCGGGCGCTGGTCGCGCGCCGGGCGACCAGGCCGTCGAACAGGCGGTCCAGCCCCCAGGCGAAGGCGTCGTCGTCCAGCGCCAGCGCCGCCGACCCCGCGGTGTAACGGCCTGCCGGTCGCCCGCATGACGGGCTGCGCGCGCCCGGAGCCCGCCGCGTGAGCGGCGAGCCGCGGGTTGGGATAGTCCCCTCCCATGTTCCGGCGCCGCCGACGGCGCGAGTACCGCGTGCCGGGGACCGTCCCGCCCCGCCGCTTCGTCCCGCGCCTGCACTACGAGCTGCTGGTGTGCGGGCTGCGCGGGCACGAGCTGATCGGCACCGACGCGGCCGAGCTCCGCCCCTCGGACGCCGTGGTCGTGCGCGAGATCGGAGGCGTCCGCTGGCACCGCTGCCTGCGCTGTGATTCCTGGCTCCCGCTGCCGCCGCCGCGCAACCCGACGCGGCGCCACCCACCCGAACGCGGACAAAGGGCTTGCGCGCCCTCGAGATCAACCGCGCCGCGGAGACGGGCACCTCGCAGCCATACCTTTCTTACTGAACGTCCGGCACTCTGCGGAGCCGTCGCCAACTCAATGAGCAGCGTCGCGGGGACGGTACGTTCAGAGCCCCAGTCGGCCCCATGCTCCGGATCGTTGAGGGATGCGTCGTCGGAACGAAGATCGAGTGGTTCACCGGCAACGGCGGCGGATAGAAGCTGGGTAGCTAGATCTTCGTAGTCGACATCACGCGTAGACATTCAATGTCCGGTCCACCAATGTCGCGAGAATCAACTCTGTTTCTGGCCACGGAGCGCTCGCAGCCGCGTGCGAAGCCGGAGTCGACCTCGCCAAATGTTGATGCGACCCTGTGGAGCTATGAGCCAGCGCGCTCGGGCGATCGGCATCCTGCGATTGGTTGGAAACAGCTCGTAGCGGACCACAGGGCGCTCGGTATTCGAGAGCCGCTGCAGATACTTAAAGCCGCCGTAGCCAAAATCGATCAGCCGGATCCCGGTGTCGAGCTCGTGCCGGATTCCAGCCACGATTGCCGCTAGCCCGGGTGCGAGCCTGCTCCAGGCTGGGTCGTAGGCGGTCAGCAGTAATTCACTGACGTTACCGGCGCGCGTGAACAGTGCTGCGCCTATCACTTCTTCGCCGCGGAGTACCTTCCAGAGGCGAAAGTCGCCGCTGCGGACGAGCAGCTGTCCGGCCTCGACGATCGTGTCCTCAACACCCTCGGTCAGCCACTGGGACTGCCAATTCCAGCGAGCGTGGTGAAGTTGCGCGAGCGCGTGGACGTCATCTTGGACCGCCTCCGGAGTATCCGTGAAGCAAACTTCTAGGCCGGCGTCAGCTCTCCGTCGCGTGCGACGCCCAAGCTCCGTACGCCAGCTCCGCGGCATGCCAGCGAGCCAAGCTTCAGAGGACATCGGGCCCTCTACCACGAGCAGCTTGCGCCGCGGCCCGCGGCGCAGCCATGCTGGTCCGCCGGGCCATTGGCGCTGCAACTCCCGCGGCCATTGGGCCTGCGTCGGGGCACACTCGATTACGAGTCGCGCGGGAGGCGGGGATGTCTGGCTCAACGCGCGTGCAAACAAAGCAAACGTCTCGCGCGGAGCGTTGTGGCTCACCAATGGTTCAACGGACCAGAACCGTCCTTCTGCGAGCAGACGCAGATCGGGAAAGCGAGAATTCTTGTCAACCAAAAACGCGGGGAATATCGCAGCAAGCCGTCCGCCTTCTGTCACCAAAACCACGCGTAGAGCACGTGAGTCCTCGTCTGCCGGGCGGGACGCCTGCCACCAAGCTCGCAACCACGCAGGACGACAAGTCGGCTTGCCGCATGCCACCGAGAGACGATCCCACTCGCGGTCATACCGCTGCAGTTCATCGAAGCTATCGATTACCCGGCACTCGACACCAACGTCGTGCCCCACTCCGGGTGATGTCGTTTGATCGCCAGTCACGCGACCGCCGGAGATCCAGCCAGCCTGCCAGGCGCCAGCCGAAGGTTGACTATCCCGTAACCGAGACGCGCCTGTAGGTACAGCAGACCTGGGGACATTACCAAGGCGCTCGGGCCTCGATGCGTGAGGTACCGAACGCCAGATGCTCGTAACGAGAAGACCATATGAGTGTGTAACAGATAGCGAGCTGCGTACCGTGGTGCGACTAACAAATTCAACAACGCCCACTTCTGATCGGCCGTAGCCAAAGCAACTCCCGCCGCCGAACGATCGGGTCTCTCGGCAACCCACCAGCGATCGACGGTCCGCTCCAACAACGAGCCGGGCTGGTTCAGCTCGCGCAACACGCGCGGGCGCTCCGATTCCGGCAGCTCGCGGCAGGTGATGCCTTCGTAGTGAGCCCGCGTGATGTTCGTTCTGGCCGCGTGAAAGCGGCGACCATTGAGCATGGGCGCGCCGATCGGCGGGATGCTGAGAACGCTCTGAGCGTAGAGATTCGATCGAACACCGCGCCGGCGAGCGAGGAGATAGTCCCGGATGAACTCACCACTCGGAGAGCCTGTTAGCTCCACCGATAGCACAGGCGCTCTAAGCAAGATCTGGAGCGCCGCGCGCGCACCGGTCAGCGCGGAGGGGGGAGGCGCGGCGGGCTTGCTTCGCCGAAGAAACCAGCGGGTAAACGCCGCCGCCGACGCCACAGCGGGCGCACTGCATCTCAACGGACCGCCGTCGTCCGGCATCTCCTTGTCTATGCGCGAGCCACCATGCCTGATGAACCTGCCCACCGAATCGCGACCCACTCGACCGATCGAAACTCGGAACCGCCGGACACGCCGGCAAACCACTGCACAGGTTGATCGCCTCACAGCGCTCCTTACTGCAGTCCCAGGAAAGCCTACAGCCGCCGCGACGGCCGTGATCGTGCTCAAGCTGATCACGCTCGAGGCTAGGTCGATTCTGCGTGATC
>VAWT01000065.1 GCA_005883415.1 Actinomycetota bacterium
CGGTCGCACCGCCGCCGATCACGAGTACGTCGGTGCTGAGCGTGGCCATCGAGCTTCAGGCTACTCCGCGCGGGGCCTCCGTTGGGGGCGGGCGCCGAGGGCGGAGCCAATCCCGCCCTCGACGCACCGCTAGCGCCCCAACGCTCAGTCGAACCAGTCGAACGTCCGCGTGACCGCCTTCTTCCAGTACGTGTAGTACTCGTCGCGCTGCGCGGAGTCCATTTTCGGTTCCCAGCGCTTGTCCTCGGCCCAGTTCTCGCGCAGGTCCTCCTCGCTGTTCCAGAACCCCGTGGCCAGGCCCGCCGCGTACGCCGCTCCGAGCGCCGTCGTCTCGGCGACCTGTGGGCGGATCACGGGAACCCCCAGCAGGTCTGCCTGGAACTGCATGAGGAGGTCATTGGCGACCATGCCGCCGTCGACTTTCAGCGACTCCAGCTTCACGCCGGAGTCCGCGTCCATCGCCTCCGCCACCTCGCGGCTCTGGTACGCCGTGGCCTCCAGGGTGGCGCGCGCGATGTGGCCCGCGGTGACGTAGCGCGTGAGGCCCGCGAACACGCCACGGGCGTTGGACTTCCAGTACGGGGCGAACAGGCCCGAGAAGGCTGGAACGATGTACAGCCCACCGTTGTCTTCCACCGAGCTCGCGAGCTCCTCGACCTCGGGCGCGGCCTTGATCATCTTGAGGTTGTCGCGCAGCCACTGCACGAGCGCCCCGGTGATCGCGATCGAACCCTCCAGGCAGTAGATCGGGGCGTTGTCGCCGATCTTGTAGCCCAAGGTGGTGACCAGCCCGGACTTTGACTGCACCGCTTCCTCGCCGGTGTTGAGCAGCAGGAAGTTGCCGGTGCCGTAGGTGTTCTTGGCCTCGCCCGGCGAGAAGCAGGTCTGCCCGAAGGTGGCCGCCTGCTGGTCGCCGAGATCGCCCGCGAGTGACACGCCCTCGAACGCCCCGGTCTTGACCTCGCCGTACACCTCGCTCGAGGCCCGGATCTCGGGCAGCATCGACGTGGGGACGCCGATCGTCGAGGCGATGTCCCCGTCCCAGGAGAGGGACTCGAGGTCCATCAACATGGTACGGCTGGCGTTGCTGACGTCCGTGATGTGCAACCCGCCGTTTGTGCCGCCCGTCAGGTTCCAGATGCACCAGGTGTCGATGTTGCCGAATACCAGGTCGCCGGCCTCGGCCTTCTCGCGGGCCCCATCGACGTTGTCCAGGATCCAGCGCACCTTGGGGCCCGAGAAATAAGTCGCCAGGGGGAGCCCGACCTTGGTCCGGAATCGGTCCTGTCCGCCGTCGGCCGAAAACTCGTCGACCAGCTTGTCGGTGCGCGTGTCCTGCCACACGATCGCGTTCATCACCGGCTCGCCTGTGTTGCGGTCCCAGACCACCGCGGTCTCGCGCTGGTTGGTGATGCCCAAGCCGGCGATGTCGTCCGCGCTTGCTCCCGCCTGAGACAGCGCCTCGTCGAGCACCTCCTGCGACCGCGCCCAGATCTCCTTGGGGTCGTGCTCGACCCAGCCCGGCCTGGGATAGATCTGCTCGTGCTCCTTCTGAGACACGGCCACGACCTGGCCCCCGTGATCGAAGATCATCGCCCGGGTACTGGTCGTCCCCTGGTCAAGTGCTGCTGCGTACTGCGCCATTTCCCTCTCCTTTCAGCCGGCCAGCGATTCGGCGGCGCTCTTGAACAAGTAGTAAGTGGAGGTCGCGCCGGGATCCTGGTGGTCCTTGCTGCGCTCGCCCAGGTAGCTCGCCCGGCCCTTGCGTGCGACAAGCGGGGTGGTGGCCTTCATCCCCTCCTCCGCGGCTTGCTCGGCGGCGCGCAGCCCGCCTTCGAGGTCGGACGCAGCCTCCAGCGCCCCAACGCCAGGAATCAATGCATCCACCATCGTCTTGTCTCCCGCCTCTGCCTTGCCTCGCATCTGCACGCCTTCGAGGCCCTTCCGCCAAGCCGCGGCGAAGCGGGGCAGATCGACTTCCGAGTCGCTCCCCAGCGCGCTCCCCATCTGGAGGAAGAACGTCCCGTACAGGGGACCCGCCGCTCCGCCGACGCTGGAGACTAGCGCCATGGCCACGGTCTTCAGCACCGTCCCCGGATCGGCCTGCTCACCCCCGTCGAGCTTCTCGAGCGCCTTGCGCATCCCACGGTCCAAGTTGGTGCCGTGGTCGCCGTCTCCGATCGCGGTGTCGAGCCGGACGAGCTGTTCGCGATGCTCGCTCAGCTCGCTGGCGAAGCGTCGCATCCACTCAAGCGCGCCGTCTCGCGTGACGGTCACCACCGCAGCCCGGGAGTGTTCACAGGCGCATCCCAGTAACGGACCATCTCGTCGTCGAGCCTCAGCAGAGTGATCGAGCAACCCTGCATCTCCAACGAGGTGATGAAGTTGCCGATCAGGTTGCGCTCGATGCTGAGACCGCGTTGCTGCGCGATCTTGGCGACCTCGTTGTAGAGCACGTAGAGCTCGATCAGCGGGGTGCCCCCCATCCCGTTTACGAATGCCAGGACACGATCGCCCGAGGAGAACGGCAGGTCGTCGAGGATCGGTGTCATCAACCGCTCTGCGATCTGGGATGCAGGGCCGATCTTCTCGCGAAAGCGCCCCGGCTCGCCGTGGATGCCGATCCCGATCTCGACCTCGTCCTCGGCTAGCTCAAAGCTCGGTTCCCCTGACCCCGGAGTGATGCACGGCGTCAGCGCCATACCCATCGACCGCCCGGCGGCATTGACACGCCGGCCCAGCTCCGCGACCTCGTTCAGCGAGCGACCATCCTCCGCCGCGCCGCCGCAGATCTTCTCGACCAGCACCGTCACACCGACGCCGCGACGACCCGCCGTGTAGAGCGAATCTTCCACCGCCACGTCGTCGTTGGTCAGCACCGTCTCGACCTCGATGCCCTCGCCCTTGCCGAGGTCGGCGGCCATCTCGAAATTCATCACGTCGCCGGTGTAGTTCTTGACCACGTGCACGACGCCGGCGCCTCCGTTCACGGCCTTGGTCGCCTCGATCATCTGATCGGGGGTCGGGGAGGTGAACACCTCGCCAGGGCACGCGGCGTCGAGCATGCCGACCCCCACGTAACCGCCGTGCATGGGCTCGTGCCCGGAACCGCCGCCAGAGATGAGTCCAACCTTGCCCTGTACAGGAGCGTCGCGGCGGACTACGTACGCCGGGTCATACGAGACCCGCACCCGATCGCCGTGGGCAGCTTCGACGCCGTGCAGCGCGTCTTGGACCACCGCGTCGGGCGCATTGATGAGCTTCTTCATGCTCCATCCCTCATGTGAGAAGTTGCAGCTGCGGACCACGCTCGCGGCGAGAAACGGCCACGATCAGCTCTGCACACGCAATGCCCGCGAAGCACACTTCTTCTGATCCTTCCGCTCTCCTACGGCGAGCGTTGCGACAATAACGGAAAGGTTGCGACAATGTCAAACATCGTTTGGTCAGGCTTTCGGGCTGATTTCTGAGCCCCACAAAGGTGCCCGGGCGGATCCAATCCATCGAGCGCGCGGCCGCGATCCTGCGGTTGCTTTCGGGGCGCACGCGCCGGCTGGCGGTGGCTGAGCTTGCCGGCGAACTGGGGCTCCCCAAGGGAACCGTCTACGGAATCCTGCGCACGCTGCAGCTGGTCGGGTTCGTCGAGCAGGACAGCGAGTCGGGGAAGTACCAGCTCGGCCCGGCGTTGCTGCACATGGGCTCGAGCTACCTCGATGGCAACGAGCTGCGCACGCGCGCGCTCAACTGGGCCGACGGGCTCGCGGCTCGGAGCGGCGAGAGTGTCCGCATCGGCACGCTCCACGAGAACCAGGTGCTGATCGTGCACCACGTCTTCCGCCCCGACGACAGCCGCCAGGCGCTCGAGGTCGGTACGCTGATGCCCTCACACGCCACCGCTCTCGGCAAGGCGCTGCTCGCCCACCACCTGTACATCGCGGCGGAGCTCGCCGCCGACGCGCTCGTCAGTTACACAGCCGCGACCGTCACCGACGTTCATAGCTTCCGGCAGGAGCTCGAGATGGTCGCGCAGCGAGGATGGGCTAGCGAGCTCGGCGAGCTGTTCCAGGGCTCGGCGTCGATCGCCGCGCCGATCGAGGACCGTCGCCAGGTGACTGTCGGGGCGATTGGGATCGCTGGCCCGATCGAGCGATTGTGCGACAACGGCCGGCCCCGTGCCGAGCTGGTCAACTACGTGATGGAGGCGGCTCGGGCGGTGTCGCGTGAACTCGGCGCGATTCCCTGGTAGACGGGTCATGCGATGCGTGCTAGGACTAACGATCAAACATGGATGGACGCTACATAGCGTCGGTTGACCAGGGAACGGCCTCGTCGAGGTGCTTCGTCTTCGACAACGGGGCACGGATCGTGTCGATGGCGCAGCAGGAGCATCGCCAGCACTTCCCGCGACCCGGTTGGGTGGAGCACGACCCGGAGGAGATCTGGCGGCACGTGCTGTCAGTCATCAGCGTGGCGCTGCAGAAGGCCGAGCTTTCGACTGGAGACCTGTGTGCGCTCGGAATCGCCAACCAGCGGGAGACGACCGTGCTGTGGGATCGCCGGACGGGAGCGCCGGTGCACAACGCCATAAACTGGCAGGACACGCGCACCGACCGCGTCTGTCGGGAGCTAGCGCGGGAGTTCGGACAGGACCGCTTCCGTGAGAAGACCGGGCTGCCGGTCACCACTTACTTCTCTGGTCCCAAGGTCCGCTGGCTGCTGGATCACATCCCCGGCCTGCGTGAACGGGCCGAGAATGGCGAGGTCCTGTTCGGCACGATGGACTCGTGGTTGATCTGGAACATGTGCGGTCGTCACGTCACGGACGTGACGAACGCGAGCCGGACGCTGCTGATGAACATCCACACGCTCGAGTGGGACCGGGACCTGCTCGACGTGATCGGGGTGCCCGCAGCGATGCTTCCGGAGATCCGGCCCTCGTCTGAGGTGTACGGCGAGACGGGGTCTCCGCTCGCGGGCGTTCCCGTCGCCTCCGCGCTCGGGGACCAACACGCCGCCCTCGTCGGGCAGACCTGCTTCGAGCCGGGCGAGGCCAAGTGCACGTTCGGCACGGGGAGCTTCCTCGTGCTGAACACCGGCCCCCGCCCAGTCGTCTCCAACAGCGGCTTGCTCACCACGCTCGCGTACAAGCTCGACTCCACGGGAGCGGTGTACGGGCTCGAGGGCTCCATCGCGAACACTGGCGCGCTCGTCCAGTGGTTCCGCGACAACATCGGCCTGATAGGCAGCGCCCCGGAGATCGAGACGCTGGCGCTCACGGTCGAGGACAACGGTGGCTGTTACTTCGTCCCCGCTTTCTCGGGGCTGTTCGCCCCCCATTGGCGAAGCGATGCTCGGGGTGTGATCGCGGGATTGACCAGCTACATCAACAAGGGTCATCTCGCGCGCGCGGTGCTCGAGGCCACCGCCTGGCAGACACGCGAGGTGGTCGATGCGATGAACGCCGACTACGGCAGCAATCTCTCGGAGCTGAAGGTCGACGGCGGGATGACCGCGGACAACCTCCTGATGCAGTTTCTGGCCGACGTCATCGGCGTGCCCGCGACGCGGCCGATCGTGTCCGAGACGGTTTCGCTGGGAGCCGCCTACAGCGCCGGGCTCGCGGTGGGGTTCTGGCCGGACATCGCCAGCCTGAAGCACAACTGGCACAAGGCTGCGGAGTGGGTTCCAAAAATGGATCCGGCGGAGCGCGACCGCGGCTACCGGAAGTGGAAGAAGGCCGTCTCCCGGGCGATCGACTGGCTCGACGACGACGACGACGATTGAGCGATTACACGCCAGCGGCGGCGCCGGAGCCAGCGCCGCCGCTGACGCTGAAGGTTCAGCTATTCGCTGAGGCGGTCGTCAGGCCGGTCGTCCACACTCTCCCCCCGACCAAACACTCCGGGCTCGGCGCTCCCGGCCGGCCGGTCCTGGACGGTCCTTCCTTCAGCCTCTACGCCTGGCTCAGGACCAGCCGCGGACCGAAGTCGCGAGCGGGGTTGATCGCGTATCCCGAGTTCGCGCCGAACGAGATACCGACCGCCATCACGATGAACCCGACGATCCAGGGAGCATTGTTCCCCAGAGGCGGCTGGTTGAACTCGTCGGTGACCGCACACACGAACAGGGCGAGGAAGAAGGTGCCGACGACTTCGTCTAAGAACGGTCCCGCCACGTTGTGGAAGTACGGCGCCGGGAACGTGGCGAAGGTGCTGTATGTAGCCAGGGAATTCGGCTGTCCCTTGATGATGTGGTTGATCTGGTCGTAGTGGTTGATCGCGTTGTTGTAGACGGCGAACACGAGCGCGGCCCCGACGAAGGCGCCGACGATCTGCGCGATCCAGTAAGTAGGCACCTTTTTCCAGGGCAGCTGCTTGCGCAGCGCCGCCGACAGCGTGATCGCCGGGTTGATGTGAGCCCCGGTGACGCCGCCCACCGTGTAGATGGCGAACACCACGGCCA
>VAWT01000066.1 GCA_005883415.1 Actinomycetota bacterium
CCTTGCGGAGCTGGCAGCTCGGATCTCCCCCCGCGTCCTTGCAGCGCCGCGAAAGCTCGACGACCCCCGCCGCGAGCTGGAGGAGTACTTCTACGGCCGCCGCCGGCGGTTCGACTTCGGGCTCGACTGGCGCCTCACGCAGGGGTTCGGCCGCCGCGTGCTCAAGGCCACCGCCCGGATTCCCTACGGTGACGTCTCGACCTATAAGCGGGTCGCAACCGCGGCAGGCAGCCCGCGCGGATCGCGCGCAGCGGGCAACGCGCTGGGATCCAACCCGCTGCCGATCATCGTCCCCTGCCACCGCGTGCTGCATTCCGACGGAGGCCTCGGCGGGTACACGGGCGGCGTCGAGCGCAAGCGGCTCCTGCTTGGGGTCGAAGGGTCAGCCATCACGGGTGAGTGACCAACGTCACGCAACATGCGGCCCGTACCTGTATCAGTTACTCGTGAGCATGAGGCGAGGAGCCGGGACGTGAAGCTGGGCACGCGGCCGAGCCGGCGCGACCTCAGGCGCCAGCTCCCGCCAGGCCCCCGCATCCCGGGCGCGCTTCAACTGGTCGCCACGTGGAAGCGGCCGTCGGCGTCGCTCGAGCGGCTGCGTCAGCAGTACGGCAAGCGGATCACGGTCCAGCTCCCCTTCCAGCCGCCGTTCGTGATCCTGTCGGATCCCGAGGAGATAAAGGAGCTCTTCACCGCCTCGCCCGAGGTCCTGCACCCGGGAGAGGGAGCGCGGGTGCTCGAGCCGACCGTGGGAAGCAACTCCGTCATCCTGCTCGACGAGGACGCCCATCTCGAACAGCGCAAGCTGCTGCTGCCTGCATTCCATGGCGAGAAGATGGCCCGCCTCACGGGGCTGATGCAGGAGCTCACCGAAAGGGAGCTCGATGGTTGGCCCACCGGCCAGAAGGTGTTGATGCACCCCCGACTACAGCGACTGACGCTCGAGATCATCCTCAGAGCGGTGTTCGGGCTCGAGCAGGGCGAGCGCCCGGGCCGACGAGCAGATCTTCGGCCTGATCGAGGAGCGTCGCGCCGCGGGTTCTGAGCGCGACGACATCCTGGGGATGCTGCTCGAGGCGCGCCACGAGGATGGCAGCCCCATGTCGCCACAGGAATTGCGCGACGAGCTGATGACCGCGCTGGTTGCCGGCCACGAGACAACCGCCTCGCAGCTGGCGTGGGCGTTCGAGCACCTTTCGCGGTTTCCGTGCGTCGTCGAGCGGCTTGTGAACGAGGACGACGATGAGTACCTAACGGCCACCATCTACGAGATTCTGCGCCTACGTCCGGTACTACCGAATGCCGAGCCACGGCTCAGCAAACGACCCGTGAACATCGGGGGGTTCGAGTACCCGCCCGGCGTGCTGTTGCTGGCGAGCGCATTCCTGGTCCAGCATGACCCGGACATCTACCCGGACCCGTACGCCTTCCGGCCCGAGCGGTTCCTCGGCTCCTCGCCCGGCACCTACACCTGGATCCCGTTCGGCGGCGGTCGGCGCCGATGCCTGGGGGCGAGCTTTGCGCTACAGGAGATGAAGATCGTGATTCGTGCCGCGGTGAGGCGCTTTGCACTCCAGGCGGCAGGCGACCGGCCCGAGCAGACCGGGCGGCGCAGCATCACGTTCAGCCCCGCCGGCGGCGCCAGCGTGATCCTCCAAGAGCGCTCGCCGCGCGCGCACTCCGATGCTCGAGAGCTCGCCGGCGTCGCCTAGCAGCGGGCGGCAACTGCTTGCGTATCCCGCTGCAATAGTTGCCTAGATACCCCTCTGGGGGGTATCACTTGACACATGGACGTGCTTCGCCCTGTGCGCGCGTTCGATCGGGTACAGCAGCGCCACAAGTTTCTTGCGGTGCCGATGGCGGTGGTGAAGAAGTTCTCGGACGACGGCGCTGGCGGGCTGGCGGCGCAGATGTCCTACTACGGGTTCTTCTCGATATTCCCGCTGCTGCTGGTGTTCGTCACCGTGCTCGGATATGTCTTCCAAGGCGACCCGAGCCTCCAGCACTCGATCAAGTCATCCGTGCTGGGACGGTTTCCGATCATCGGGCCCACGCTTCAGAACAGCCAGCTGAGCGGGCACCTGACGGGACTGGTGATTGGGGCCGCCGTCTCGCTGTGGGCAGGGCTGGGAGTGACGAACGCGGCCCAGAACGCGTTTGACCGCGTCTGGGCCATTCCGCACAAGGAGCGAGCGGACTTCTTTATGCGGCGCATCCGAGGGCTGACGTTGGTTGCACTTTTGGGGCTCTTGTTCGTGGTCTCCTCCGCCGCCTCGGGACTCGTAACGGGTGGCCTTGGGGGACCGTCACTGAAGGTCGCTGGCATTGCGCTCTCGCTGCTTATCAACCTCGTGCTGTTCGGGACGTCGTTCCGAGTACTGACGGCACGGTCGGTCCCGGCCCGTTGCCTGTGGATCGGTGTCGTCCTAGGTGGCGTGCTGTGGGAGATTCTCCAGGTGGCAGGCGGGCTTTACGTCAGCCACGTGATTCGCCGCGCGAGCAACACGTACGGCACGTTCGCCACCGTGATCGGACTGTTGGCCTGGCTCCACTTGGGAGCCCAGGCCACCGTCTACGCCGCCGAGACGAACGTCGTGGTGGCGCGCAAGCTGTGGCCCCGATCCCTGGTCGGTCCCCCCGCCGCCCCCGCCGACGAGGAGACGCTCGCGGCGCTCGCCAAGGTCGAGGAGCGCTCCGATCAGGAGCAGATCGAGGTCGAGTTCACTCCATCTGGAACAGACGGCCCTGAGCCTCATGCGGCGGATGATCCGCCTCGGCCTCGGGCGACTGACGATCAGCCTGAGACGCCGGCGTCGGGCGAGCGGGATCCGGGCGCTCGCGCCTAGTCATCTCGATCGGCCAGCTGCACAGACCGCCCTCCGCGGGGCACCCGCTGCACACAGCTATGCACGGATCGTCCGTGACGGTGAATTCGCCCCTCAGAGCCCCCGCCGCCAACCCCAGCAGCTCGCGCTCGAGCGCCTCGATCTCTTCGCGCCGATACGTCGCGGACACCGGATCCTCCGGGCGCTCGAGGAACACGTGCACCACCTCGACCGTCGCCGCTCCAGCCCGAAGCCCCGCTAGCCCGTAGACCAGTCGCTGAATCTGGTACTCGCGGTCGACGACGGCCGCCGGATCGGCGCCTTCGAGCCGGTCGCTCTTGTAGTCGACGATCAGCGTCCGGCCGCCGGACTCGCTCGCGACGACGTCGAGCACTCCGGTGATCAGCGCGTCGCCGAGCAGGAACGAGAATCCCTCTTCCCGACGCAGCTCCCGGGCCGCCGCGAGTCGCGCGAACAGCGAGCTGCCGATGAACCCTTCGATCAGGTCGCCCACGTCCCTCGGCGCACCCTCCGGCCGCCGGGGGCGCCGAAAGTCGAGCGCCTCGAGCAGCTCGTGCACGAGAATGCCGCGCTCGGTGGCGCTCACGGCGGAGTCCGAATCCGCCGTGCGCGCAGCCGCGGGGGACGTCGGAGGGATGCCCAGGACGCGTTCGACGTAGAAGCGGTAGCCGCAGCGCACGTACTCTGCCAGCGCCGAGTAGCTGAGCGTTCTCGGAAGCGGCGGCTCTGCGACACGACTTGGCGGCTGTGCTCGAGTTGGGGCCTGCGGCTGGCGCGTGCTGCTCGCCTCGTCCGGCTCGGTCGGCGCCCGGATCGTTCTCCTGTCCACGCCCTCGGCGGGAAGCGCCTCCGCCAGCCACTCGATCGGTCCCGCTGAGGGCATCGGCCCGCTCAGGATCAATCGCTCCCGGGCGCGCGTCATCGCCACGTAGAAGATCCGCCTCTCCTCCGCCTCCTCGGCCAGCCGCTGCTGATCGTGGAGGCGTTGGTAGTCGAGCGCCGGAACCGCCTTTCCCGTTCCCGGCCGTGCCAGCCGCAGACCCAGCTCTCCCTCGGCCCCGACCCGGATCAGCTCGTGGCGCCGGAAGGGCTCCCTTCCCAGGTCGGCTACGACCACGACCTCGAACTCGAGCCCCTTCGCTCGGTGGATCGTCATCAGCCGCACGGCGTCCAGTGCCTCACCCTCGACTGGTGCCTCGCTCTCCTTTGCGTCGAACCGCCCCCCGGCCGCGCGTAGGCTCACGAGGTTCAGGAAGCCCCGCAGGTCGCGGCCCGAGCGCTCGTCGTATTCGCGCGCGAGCCTCATCAGCTTTCGCACATTGGCGAATCGGCGCTCACCGCCCGGCAGGGCCAACATCTGCAGGTCGTACCCGGTCAAGATCAGGGCCCGCTCGATCAGCTCCTCGATCGCCACCCGTCCGAGGAGCCGCCGCTCGCTGTCGAACCATTCCCTGAAGTCCCTCAGACGCCTCGCATCCTCGGCGGCCAGACCGTCCGGGTCGCCGCCCTGATCCTCCCGCCGCGCCGCCGCCACCAGCACGAGGGCGTCCATCGTCAGCCCCACCAACGGCGACGCGAGCAGGTCGTACAGAGCATGCTCGTCACGGGGGTTCGCCAACGCGCGCAGGTAGGCGACCATGTCCATCACCTGCGGCGATGACCAGTAACCGCGGCCTCCGATCAGATACGTGGGGATACCGCGCTCCTCCAGGGCCCGCTCATAGATGCGAAGGTCGGTGGCGGCGCGCGTGAGGATCACGATGTCGCGGGGTAACGCGCCCTCCGCGATCAGCCCCTCGATCCGCCCAGCGACGTTGCGCGCCTCGGCCGCGCGCCAGCCCGAGTCCTCCTTCTCCACCACCAGGAGCTCGACCGGCGGTGCCCCGGCCGGCGGCTCCTCGCGTCCGGCCGGCGGCTCCTCGCGTCCCGGTCGAAGCTGGCGCCAGCCGAACGTGGCGTTGATCACCGCGAGGATCTCCGACCTGGAGCGAAAGTTCGTCTCGAGCGTCGCCCGCAGCCCGCGCTGCTCGAGCTGTTCGCCCAGTTGCTCGAACAGCTCCACGTCCGCGTGGCGGAACCCGTAGATCGACTGTTGGGCGTCGCCCACCGCGAATCTGTTCTGGTTCGCGATCGCCGATATCAGCTCGAGCTGTACCGGGTTTGTGTCCTGGAGCTCGTCGACCATGATCCGCGCGAACCGCTGCGAGTAGTGCGCACGGAGCTGAGCGTCGCGCAGCAGCAAGTCGCGCGCGATCAGCTCGAGGTCCGCGAAGTCAAGGCCGGAAGCGGCCCGCTTTCGCTCCGCGTAGCGAGCGCCGTAGTCGCGTAGCAAACGATCCAACTGCGGGTGGACCCGACCGGCCCACACGTACTCCGTCATGGAACGGAACCGATCGAGCGCTTCGCAGTATGCGACGCATGCGGGAGTCGTGAGGGAGGCGCCGTTGCCGCCCGGGAGCCGGAGGCAGTCGAGATCGCCCGGCCACAGTTCGGACTGCTCCACGATCTTCGGGACACGCCCCAATCTGCCAAGCGCTTCCTGCACCGTCGCGCCCTGCTCGGGCGGCGCCCCTAGCTCGGCCGAAAGTGCGGCGGCTGCCGCAAGTAGGGCGCCGCCAGCGTCTCCGGCGTCCTCGACGGGCCGCAGCGCTGGCAGCGCCGGGTGCGTCTCCCCCCGCGAGCGCAGCTGTCCATAAGCGGACAGGATCGCGCCCCGCAGGGCGAGCGCGCCATAGGAGGCGATCAGGTCGCTGTCGGTAACGGCGATGGCGTCGTCGAACGCCAGGTCGGCCAGCCGTCCGGCCTCCAGCTCGTCGAGCACCACGAACTTCGGGTCGATTCCGGCCGCCAGTGCGTGGGCCCGTAGGACTCGGGCGCAGAAGCCGTGAATGGTGGAGATGAACGCCCGTTCGGTCGCCCGCGCCTGCTCAACCGCGCCGAGCTCTCGCAGCCGCGTCCTGACCCGGTCGCGCAGCTCGGCGGCCGCCTTCTCCGTGAAGGTGATGGCGAGGATCGCGTCGACCTCGAGCCCGTCCTCGAGCACCGACCGCACGAACCGCTCGACCAGCACGGAGGTCTTGCCGCTGCCCGCGCCCGCGTCGAGCAGCAGCTCGCCCTCGCGACGCTCGATCGCACTGAGCTGCTCCGCCGTCCATCGTTCAGTCACCGCGACAGCTCCCACTACGTAGACCGGCAGATCCCCGGGTAGGCGCACCCGTCGCGCGAGCATGTGTCGGGGCAGGGGGTGAGCTCGCCCGAGCGCAGCCGCCCGGCGAGCGCGACGGCCCGGGAGCGGGCATCGTCGAGCGCCTCGTCGAGCTCATCCTGGGAACGACCGTCGGTACCCACCACGCCCGAGCCCACGAGCGCGCCATTCAGGAACACTCCTCGGGCCCGCAGGTCGTCACCGCCGAGCGGCTGGTAGAAGCCGGCCACCGGCTCGAGTGCCAGCAGCTCGCGCACGGCGATCATGTACAGGGCGACCTGGAGCTGGCGGTCGGCGCTCCACCGCGCCCCCGAATACTCGGCGCGCGTTCCACCGCTCTTGTAGTCGCGCACGATTGCACCACCCCCGCCGTCGACGTCGAGGCGGTCGATCATTCCCCGGACCCGCACGCCCTCGCTTAGCTCGAGCGCCGGGCGGGACTCCTCCTCGAACCCGAATCGCAGCTCGAGCGCCTCCGGATCCCAGTCGCACCCAGTGGCCGCCTCGTGGAGGAGGTAGCGGCGCATGTCGGCTGTCACCGACCGTAGTGCCGCGGCCCTGACGGACGCCGGCCGGCCGGGCGCAAGCGGCGAATCCTCTGCTTCCAGGAGCTCGCCGAGAATCCGTTCCGCCTCGGGTAGCGATTCGGGTGTGACCGCGTGCCCCAGCCGGCTCAGCAGTCGCTCCAGAAGATCGTGAATGAACGAGCCCCGGACCATCGGCTCCGGCTCGGGCCCGAGCAGCGCCGGCTGTAGC
>VAWT01000164.1 GCA_005883415.1 Actinomycetota bacterium
GCCAGTACCCGCGGCCGTCGACGGTCGATGCCATCCCGACGATTGACGTCGTCCGCACCCGCCGAGACGGCAGGGAACCAAGCCATGAGGTCCCAGCGCTTCCGTACACGCTCCCGCGCCCGCTGTACAGCCAATAGCCGATCGGCGCCACCGGACCAATCGCGCCGGACGCCGCCTGCCCAGCGCCCTTGCTGTTAGTCGCAGTCACGACGACCCGGATCCTGGCCCCGAGGTCAGCCTGGGCCAGTGAGTATGTGCGCCGGGTGGCCCCGCCGATGTTCCCGCATCCTGGCGCGCAGCGCTGCCACTGGTAGTAGTAGGAGATGCCGCCCCCGGACCACCCGCCGGCGGATGCCGAGAGGGTGCTTGTCACCTTGAGCGTTCCCGTGATCGACGGCCCCGAGTAGTTCGCTGGGGGGGCGCTCGCCACGGCGACCGTGCCGAGCCCGGCCGTGGCGCCGTCGAGGTAGTCGCCGTCGATGTTGATCGTGACGCCGCCATGGGTTTCGTTGTGGCCCCCGCTGTACTGGTGTAGCCGCTGATGGTTCGCAAAGGCAGAGCTCGGGATGGACGGATCGCTCGTGGTCTGCTGCCCGTTCCAGTTCGCGAACCAGATGTCGTCGGGCTCGGAATATCCCGTGCCCAGCCGGCCCAGGAGATCGGCGATGCCGGAGCCCGGGTTGCTGTAGACGCCCGAGGCATAGCCCTCGGCGTGGAGCTGCGTGGTCCAGGCCGCCAGGAAATTCAGGACCGCGGAGCTGTTGGTCGCCGTCCTTGAATAGTTCTCCATGTCGAAGTAGATCGGGCTGCCGGGAGCGATTCCCACGGCGGCTGCCTGCGTGACGGCGTCGGTTGCGGCCGCTGTGCCTTCTGCCTGCGCGTTGCTTGGAGCGATGCCCTGGCACCCACAGGAGTTACTAGGCGCCTGCAGCCCGACGTAGAGGGGAATCAGGTGCCACCCCGCGTTGGTCTGGGCCGCCACCCAGGTGGTCGTCAAGTTGGGCTGGGCGCAGGCCATGTTGGTGCCGCCGATGTAGACGCCCACCGCTCGATATGCAGATGCTCCCCACGCGGACATGGCGGCGGTGCTCGGGGTCGAACAGGCGTCAAAGCCGAGGCCGGTGTAGACGGCCCGTGCCACCGCCGCTGGTCTGGCTAGCGCCGCGTGCGACTTGCGGGGCGCTCCAGCGATCGGCCGAAGCTGGGCAACCGAACGCAGGCCCAGCGCCCGGCCGATGAGGGCGGCGTCATTGCCCCAGGTGGCAATCACCAGCACCCCGCGGTTAGGGAGCGCCAGCTGACCAGCCGAGCCTTGGCCTCGCTGGGCCCCGGGGGCGCTCACGGCCCGCACCGCGTGACCAACCGCGCCCCCAGAAGGGGCGACAGCAGCGCTCAGCGGCTCGAGCAGGATGGCCTCGGTGCGCCCCGCCACGTGGGCAGGACACCGCTGATCGACGGTCGGAGTCCCGAGGTACAGGGCGTGGCGGTTGAAGCGCACGCATACCGAGGGCTCCTTTTTGAGGTCGTACACCGGCCACGAGCGCGGCACGCGGACCACATAGCCCGAATAGCGGATCGTCTTGACGGGCTGCGCCTGGCGCGCGGACGCGACCGCGACCAGGCTCAATAGCGCGACCGCAGCCGCGAGCGCGCACAGCCGCACATGGCGAACGCTCCCACCCACGTGAGATGCATAACACAGGCGGACCGCGATCGGAGCGCAGTTACGGCCCGATAAGTCGGGTCGTGCAGAGTTATGGCGCCCGCATCGGCTGGCGCTGAAAACTCAGCTGGTGGGCGTCTCGGCGCCCGTGTCTCGGGTCTCGCCGTCGGCGGCCCCGGCGGGCGGCTCCAGGTTTTCGCCCGCCGGGTCAGGGATCCCAGCCCCGACGCCCAGCAGTCGCTCGCGAAGCCGTTCGCTCGCGCCCGCCGAGGCTGCCCGGGCGGCCCGCTCGTCGCTCAGCTCGATACCTCTCCTGGTTGCCAGGTCGAGCAGCGACTGGCGTTGTTCGTCCTGGAGCGCGAATCGGTAGAACAGCCAGCCCAGCAGCAGAATCGTGAGAAACATCTGCTCGATCATCATCGCCGCCCCCGCGAGGTTCTGATCGGACAGGGGGTTCAGCCCGCGCGCCGCGTCGCTGGGCTTGTAGACGGGGTATACGACGGTTTGGGTCCAGATCAGCACGTTGCCGAGGATCCCGCCGATCAGCCGCACCCCGACGACGTACACCAGGGCGCCCCAGCTGGCGAACCACCGTGGCTTCGGCAGCGGCCCGATCAGACCGAGCCACAACAGCGCTCCAAACCAGAAGAAGGCCGCGTGCTCCAGGGCGTGAACCAGATCGTGCCGGATCGCCAACTGATAGAGCAGCGGAAGGTGCCAGATGTATATATCGACGGTCCAAAGCAACAGCGCGATCACGGGGCTGGCCAGCGTCCGCAGGGGACGCGTGGCGCGGATGTGAAGCAGAGGCTGGAGCACGGGGCCCGTCAGCCCAAACACGACAAGCAGCGAGGCGATGTCCCCGATGATGATGTGCTGGAGCATGTGCGCGATCAGCACCTGATCGCCGAGGGAGTCGAACGGCGGCAGCTGGACGATTGCGAGCATCAACGCCCCGCTGACGAACGAAACCACCCGCCAACTCGCGACCGGCCGCCCCTCGCGCGACAGCGTCCGGGCACGTTTCGCGAATAGCAGGATGTACGCCAGGCTCACGAGCACCGGCGGTAGGAACTCTCCTAGGTGCAGCCCGTCGAATGCCGCTGCGACCGAGATCACGCCTACATCGTAGGCGCACGAAGCGAGCGCCCGCCACGGCTGGCGTCCGAAGGACTACGTCTTCTGAGAAGCGTTATGGCTGCGAGGCCGCAACGTCTCGCAGCGTTTGGGCCCGCTCATCCCGGCTGAGCGCGTCCAAGAAGACGACCGCGACGGCGATTCCGAAGACGAGGAATTCGAGCAGGCACATCGAGGCGCCGGCCAGCCGTTGGTCGGTGATGGCAGAGAGCCCGTAGGAGCGGGGAGCGCTGGCGTACAGCGGGTACATCGTGTGGCCGAGGAAGGTGAGCGGTAGGCAGACGGCGGCACTCGCCAGGCGAGATATCCCGAGGTAGGCGAGCCTGACCATCCCGGGCTCGCGGCGGTCCGAAGGAAGCGGAGTGATGATCAGCCACCACAGGGCGATCCCGGTGTAAAAGAGAGTGGCGTGCTCCAGGTCGTGCAGGACGGGGTGCTGGGTGGAGTAGTCGAACACTGCCGGGATCGCCCATACCAGGGTCGCGGCGGCCCAGGCGGGAATCGCGACCCAGGGGCTGGTGGCGACGCCCCAGACCCGGCCCAACGTGCCCCGGCGCGCGACTCGCTGAAGCACGCTTCGTGGCATCCCGAGCGGCAGCACCGGAGCTCGTATGCCGAGAATCAAGAGCGGCGGTGCGATATCGGCCAACAGCACGTGCTGGAGCATGTGCGCCAGCAGCAACCGATCATCCCCGATCGGGTCGAGTGGCGAGCCCAGCGCCACCAGCAGCACGGCCAAGCCCGAGAAGTAGAACAACCAGTGGCCAGGCCCCACCGGCCTGCCGGTGACGCGTCGCACCCGGCGCAGCATCGATGCGTACCAGGCCGCGGCCACCAGCAGCGCGACCCACAGGAACGGGTCAAAGCTCCAACTTCCCCAACCGGGAGCGGTCGTCATCGCGCGCAAATCATTTCAGATCGAGCTGCCTCAGAAAGCTCAGCAGTGCGTCATTTACCTCGTCCGGGCGCTCTTGCTGGACCCAGTGGCCCGCACCATCCACCCGGATCACGCCGCGCAAGTCGGTGACCCACCCATCCATGGCCTCAGCCGGCATGAACCGCTGCACCGGATCGCGTGAGCCGGTGATGAATAGCGCCGGTTGCTCGACGCGTCGCTCAGCCAGGTGTGAGCTTCGCTCCCAGTTTCTGTCGATGTTGCGGTAGTAGTTCAGCCCTCCGCTGAACCCGGTGCGCTCGAAGGCCTCCACGTAGACCTGCAGGTCCTCCTCGCTCAGCCACGCTGGACGTGGCGGCTGATCGTCGCCGTCGCCCCAGGCGGCCGTCCAAGCCTTGGTCGTGGTCAGCGTGCGGCGGACGTCGCGCTCGAGCGCCCGCTCGGCGACGCCCGGCTCCTGGAACCACACGATGTAGAAGTCTTCGCCCACGGCTTTTCGTAACAGCGCCGTGGGTGCCGCCGGGGCTCGGGGAACAAACGGCACGCTCAGCCCGGCCACCGCCGCGACCCGATCGGGGTTCTCGAGCGCCAGCTGCCAGGCGACCGCGGCTCCCCAGTCGTGACCGACGTGTACCGCGCGCCCCTCCCCTAGGCGATCGAGGAGCGCCATGAGGTCGCCGCAGACCGCTTCCAGGGAGTAAGCCTCGATTTCGGGCGGCACCGAGCTGCGACCGTATCCGCGAAGGTCCGGAGCGATCGCCCGGTAGCCGGCATCGGCCAGCGCGGGCAGCTGATCGCGCCACGAGTACCAAAGCTCCGGGAAGCCGTGCAGGAGCACGACCGTAGGCCCGGTGCCGCGCTCGGCCAGGTGCAATTCGACTCCATTGACCGGAACCTGGCGATGAAGAAGATCGCCCTCCACGAGGCCCCCAAAGCTACAGTCCGAGCGCAGCTAGAGTCAGTGTCAGTGGTTGCACCGCCACCAACGAGGTACGCGCGTAGCGGCGATGCGCGGATCGCGTTTCAGGTCCTGGGTGGGGGTCCGCCGGATGTCGTGTTCGTCGGCGGCCCTGGGTCGCATCTCGATCTACAGTGGGAAGACCCGCAGACCGTTCGCGACAAGGAGCGACTGGCGTCCTTCTCGCGGCTGATCACCTTTGATCGCCGCGGCACCGGGCTGTCAGATCCACTGGACGGACCGCCCAACCTCGACCTGCAGATGGACGACCTAGACGCGGTGCTGGCCGAGGTCGGCGCCGAGAAGGTCGCTCTGATCGGCGCCGTGGAGGCGGGCCTATGCGCGATGTACGCCGCCACCCATCCAGGCCGCGTCTCGGCCCTCGTCCTGATCAACGTGTCCGTCACGGGTGGCGTGGTCCGCGACGAAGAGCGCAGGCAGACGATGCTCGACCTGATCGAGAATCACTGGGGCGAGGGCGCGTTCGTGTCGCTGTTTGCGCCCACCCGTGCCCACGACGAGCGGTTCGTCGAATGGTGGACGCGGTTCGAGCGGGCCTGCATGAGCCCCTCGACGGCGCGCCAGCTGGTCGACCTCAACCAACGGACAGACCTGAGCGGCGTGTTGCCTGCGATCCGGGTGCCGACGCTGGTACTCCACCGACGCGACAACGTGCTCGTTCCGATCGAAGACGGACGCGAGGCCGCAGCGCTCATCCCGGGCGCGCGGCTCATCGAGGCGGAGGGGACCGACGCCTACAACTGGCCGGGCGCCGACGACCCGGAATCCGACCTGATCGAGGAGTTTCTGACCGGCCGCCGCTCCCAGCGAGCGCCCGAGCGGACGCTGGCGACGGTGCTGTTCACCGACCTGGTGGGCTCCACGGACCGCGCCGCGCGGCTCGGCGACAGCGCGTGGCGCCGGCTACTCGAGGATCACAACGCCCTCGTGCGTGACTGCCTGGAGCGGTTCCGGGGACGCGAGGTAAAGACGCTCGGCGACGGGTTCGTGGCCACCTTCGACGGACCGACGCGCGCGGTTCGCTGTGCCCAGGAGATCGTGGGCGGTCTCGACACCCTTGGGCTGGCCACCAGATGCGGGCTTCACACGGGTGAGTGCGAGCTCTTCAACGGAGACATCAGCGGCATCGCCGTTCACATAGGCGAGCGCGTCTGCGAGCTGGCCGGGGAGCACGAGGTGCTCGTGTCGAGCACCGTCAAGGACCTGGTGGTTGGCTCCGCGCTGGGGTTCGAAGACCGGGGCGTTCACCAGCTCCGGGGCGTCCCGGGCGAGTGGCGGCTCTACGCGCTGAGGAGCGGCTCGCGCCCTTCGGCCGAGTCGGCCGGGTTACAGCCCGCGGCGCGTCAATAGCCGCCAACGAGCGGCGGCGTGCTAGAGGTCCCTGATGTGCCGCTGGCGGGCGGCCGGGTGCCTGAGTTGAACGGCTTCGACACGCCGATGACGCGGCCATTGGACCCCAGGGCCTGGACCTCGAACCAGGTGTGATTGCCCGGCACCGAGATCGCGGTCTCGAACCCGCTCTTGCCCGCCCGGGACACGACTGTCGATAGACGAGTCTGGCTCGAGCCGGCCAGGACACGCCAAGCTGCGACGAGCGTCGCGCCGTTCCAGCTGGCGTAGACGGTCGTCTTGCCCGTTTGCTTGCGAACCGCGCCGTTGGGCGGATATGACGGCGTCCCGACCCACTTCTGCCGCAGTACTCGGTAGGTCACGTCCGGCCCCGGCCAGCGCACGTCGAGCAAGGTCTTGCCGGCCTTCGAGAACTCGCTGAAGAACGGGGTCGAGCCCCACCCGACGAGCACGTTGCCGCCGCCCAGGACCTGCGTGGAACCGAGGAAGAAGACCTCGAAGTTCCTCGCCCGCGGATATTGGGCCACGAGTGACCCCGTGTGGTTGCTCGTGTTCAGCCTCAGCACCAGCCCTCGGGACGCGGCACTGGCGGGGCCGAACTTTTTAGAGCCCGTGATCGCGCAACAGGCGTCGTCGAACACCGACACCACGTTGTTGGAGCCCAGTCTCACGTCGTGCTGCCAGTGGAAGCTCGCCTTGGTGGGCAGGCTGAACGTGCTGATCTTCTGGTTTCCACTGAGCGTCCACTCGGTGCTTGAGGCATCCAGATTGCTGGGGTTGACGTCGACCAGGTAGGCCGCCCAGGTGTTGCGCAGCGATATCAGGAACTTGTTCGAGCCGACTAGCTGGATCGAGTTGCCGTGGTAGGCGTCCCACGGGATCGCCTTGCCTGAAACCACCACGTTGGCCGATTGCTTCGACTGGCTGGGGGGAACGTGATGGAGCGCGTCCCACGTCCCCAGCAGCCGGCCGGTCGTCAGGTCGTACTCCTGGACCGCGAAGTCGACCAGGACGCCGTTCGCTGGCCCGCCGTACGGCGTGAGGTTCATCGGAATGTTCTTGTACGCGCTGACCCAGGCGACGTGGCCCGAGATCTGGAAGTCGTGCAGGCTTAGGACCCAGCCACCCTGACCGGTCAGCGTGGCGACGGGCTTGTAGTGCTGGTCCACGATCACGTACGCGCCGCTGACCGTGGCGCCGACGTTGTTTACGACGCCCTGCCACCAGGCGAGGACCGGCCTGCCCTGGTAGCGCTGGACCTGGAGGTTGTTCGCCACCACGTTGGTGGGCACCGGGTGGAACCACACCGGCTGGAGCTTGTTGTCGAAGATGAACGGGCCGCTCTGTCCGACCATGGGCGTCGGAGAGTTGAGGTTGTAGAAGTTGGCGGCCATGAAGTAGCCGCTGGTGGCCAGCTGCCGGGCGAAGACCGGCTTGTCCGCGGTGGCCTTCGGGGGATGGAGCCCGGGAGCGGACCAGAAGCTCCAGGCCCCCTTGGTCGTGAAGGCCCCGATGGCGCGCGCCTGGGCTGCGCCGGCGACGGCGCCGAGCGCGACCGTGCAGGCAATGATCGCAGCCAAGATGCCTAGCGCTCTCTTCATCGGTGCCAAGTCGACTCCCTGTTCGGTTAAAACCTCAAGACCATCAGGCGCTCCGGTCCTCGCCCGAAGGTCGGGTCTCCAAACACTGGCGGCATCGCGAAGTTGTGCTCAGGCAGTGGGATTCGCGTGGGCCACGGGATCACGCCGCCATGTTGCGCTCGCTCAGGTGTTGGCCGACCTTTCGCTTCACCCGCTGGAGCGCGTTGTCGACCGTCTTGCAATCACAGCCGATCCGCCCCCCGATTTCCTCGTAGGAGTGGCCGTCCAGGTACAGGGCGAGGACGCGCGACTCGAGCTCAGACAGGGTCGTCGAGATGCACGCCACGAGCGCCCTCAGCTCCTCCGAGGAGATCACCTGCGTGACCGGATCGTGGATCGCCCCGCCGGGCAGCATCTCGTCGAGCGTCGGCTCCCCTTCTGCGCCGGTCCCGGCGGGGGTGCTCGAGAACGACACGTACTGATTCAAGGGCACGTGCTTGTTGCGGGTCGAGGTCTTGACCGCGGTGATGATCTGCCGCGTTATGCACAGCTCGGCGAAGTTGCGAAAGCTCGACTCGCGGTCGGTGCGGTAGTCGCGGACCGCCTTGTAGAGCCCGACGAGGCCCTCCTGGATCAGGTCGTCGGCGTCGCCGCCGGCGAGGAAGTAGGACGAGGCCTTCAGGCGTACGAATCCGTAGTAGCGCCGAACGATGCGGTCATAGGCTCCGGCGTCTCCCTGCTTCGCCAGCGCGATGAGATATCTGTCCTCAACCTGAGGTTGAGACTGAGAATGGCTGGAGAGTCTTGCCACGAGTCGATCCTTTCCGGCCGGCGTAGGCCAGCCATCGGAACAACAGTGGCGCGGTACCTCCCCTAGCGCCGTATCTCTTGGATGCAGCAACCAGCTCCGCCGCACCCTCTCCTCACTGGAGTCTCAAGCTCCAGTTGATGTTGATCTCCCGCCGCGAGCTTGGCACAGCTAGCCGCGCCTGTCAAGTGACGGTCGGGCAGATCGCGCCGAGTACATGAGCACTGCGGCGGCGGCCGTTACGCTCAGCGAGTCGATCCGCCCCAGGGTAGGCAGCGAGACGAGCAGGTCGCACGAGGCCGCCACTCGTGGGCGCAACCCCCGCCCCTCGGAGCCGAACAGCAACACGGCTCCACCGGAATAGTCGACAAGCTCGTAGGAGGTGGCGGCGTCGGCGTCGGCGCCGTAGCACCACAGGCCGGCGCGCTTGGCATCTGCCAGGAAATCGACCAGGTTGCGCACCCGCGCTACAGCGATGTGCTCCACGGCGCCCGCCGACGCTTTGCAGACAGAAGCGGTTACGACCGCCGAGCGGCGCTCCGGCAGCACCACGCCGGCAGCCCCGGCGCACTCCGCCGTCCGGCAGATCGAGCCCAGGTTCTGGGGATCCTGGACCTGGTCCAGCGCGACGATCAGCGGGCTCGGCTGCGCCAGCAGCGGCTGGGGATCGGCGTACCGGAACGGTTCGACCAAGGCGCATATGCCCTGATGCGACGGCGCCCCGCAGCGCTGCTCGAGCTCCTCGGCCGATGCCACGTCCACCCGCACGCCGGGATCGGTTAGCCACGGTAGACGAATGGCGTTCTTGGTCGCCCATACCCGCTCGACCCGGCGCGGGCCGCGCAGGGCCTCGCGCACCGGGTTGCGCCCGTAGACGATCATCGTTCGGGAAGCAGCTCCGGGCCCTGCGGCCCGTCGCGCACCTCCCAGCCAAGCGACCGAAGCTGCTCGCGCAGCCGGTCTGCCTCGGGCCAGTCGCGCGCTCCTCGCGCACGCTCGCGCGCGTCACTCAGTGCCTTTACCTCATCGGGTGGCTCGGGGATGGTCACCTCGAGCAGGTTCTCGAGGCCGAGCACCGAGAGCAGCTCGCGCAGGTCGGCGCCTCCCACCGGTCCAGTCGCCCGGTTGGCCTGGCGCACCCACTCGAACAGTGGAGCGAGCGCCGCCGCGGTGTTGAAGTCTCGCGCCAGGGCTTCGAAGAACTCTTCCCGCAGCGGCTGAGACCACGACGGAGACTCCCCCGGCTCGATCCCCCGCGCTGCCTCCCTGACCCGCTCCACGCGCGAGGAAGCCTCTACCAACCGATCGGGCTCGAATTCCAGGGGCTGGCGGTAGTGGCCGCCGCAGAAGTACATGATCAGGGCATCACGGCCGTAGGACGCGAGTGCCTCGTGCAAGTACGAAATATTGCCGACGGACTTCGCCATCTTCTCTTCCTGGAGGCGCACCATCCCGTTGTGGACCCACATCTGCGCCAACGGCGCCCCACGGGCGGCACAGGTCTGGGCAGCCTCGTTTTCGTGATGGGGAAACACGAGATCACTGCCGCCGCCGTGAATCTCAAACCCCAGGCCAAGCTCCGCCTCTGCCATAGCCGAGCATTCGATGTGCCAACCGGGCCTGCCTTGGCCCCAGGGCGAGTTCCAGGCGGTGTCCTCATCTGGTTTCTGTCCCTTCCACAGCGCGAAATCGACTGGGTCGCGTTTGCGCTGCGCGCCCTCGACGCCCTCGCCTTGATCCATCTCGCTCACTCGCTGATGAGAGATCTCGCCGTACTGGGGATAGGACGACACCGAGAAATAGACGTCTCCGTCCACCGCATAGGCGTGACCGCCGGCAATCAACTCTTCGATCAGCTCGACGATGGGACCCATCGTCTGGCTGGCGAGCGGCTCGTAGTCGGGCCTCCCCAGACCCAACGCATCGGTGTCCTGCGTGTAAGCCTCGGTCATCTCCCGCGCCATCTGTTCGCTTGAGACACCGGCGCGACGCGCGGCGTCGTAGATCTTGTCGTTGACGTCGGTGATGTTCGAGACGAACGTGACTTCGTACCCCTCGTGCTCCAGGAACCTCTTGAGCAGCGAGAACACCACATACGGCCGGGCGTTCCCCACGTGGATGCGGCCGTACACGGTTGGGCCGCAGACGTATATGCCGACGTGGCCTTCTCGACGGGGCATGAGCTCGCGGAGCTCTCCCGTCCGCGTGTCGTGCAGCAAGATCTTGCGCAAGGTCGGGCTACCTTAGTGCCAGTTGGGACGGCGCCGAGCGGTCGCTCCCTGAGGCGCTAAGGCGAGCGGGGAACCAGCCCGGCGCGCGGGGTAGCGGGGCTGCTCAGCAGCCCCGCCGGAGGGGGCAGCGGCGCGCCGGTCGGCGCTAGTAGCCCTGCGGCGGGGTCTGGCCCCCGCCGCCTCCCGAGGATTTCGGGGGGGTCGGAGTAGGAGCCGGAGCCGGTTTCGGGGCCGGCGCCGGAGCCACAGGGGTGGGAGCCGGGTTCACTGGCGCGGGCGAGGACGTATGCGAGGACGGAGTGGTCACGGGCGCAGCCGGCGTCGTGGCGGGAGTCACCGGCGCTGCCTGAGTAGTGGTGTGGGCCGGCGTCGGCTTCTTGGCCGTAGCCGTCTTCGTGGTGGCCGTGGTTGTGGTCTTGGGGGTCGTCGTCGTCTTGGAAGCGTTTTTGTGCGAGTTTGAGCTCCCGCAGCCTGCGATCGCCGCAGCCGCAGTTATGGCCAGAAGGGCACGTTTCATCTACACACCCCCAGTGTCGTTCGGACGGCTTCGATCGGCCCGATGGTACACAGTGCTGCCCACGTCGGCGCCGTGAGGCGACAAGGGGCTTCTGTACAATCGCGCCGCTCTAGGGCATCCCCTCCTCCGCCGCTCTAGAGCCCTATTAACGACCACGGGAAGCCCAATGGGGGTTTTGAAGACCTCTACAACGGAGCAGCGCCCATCGTCGGAGCGCGAGGGCGCCGAGGACTCTAAGGCCACCCGGGCCGGCGCTGGCTCGCGCTCCGCCTGGTTGCTGACCGTGTGCTGCGTGGCGCAGTTCATGGTCATTCTCGACCTGAGCATCGTCAACGTCGCGCTGCCCTCGATCCAGTCATCGCTCAACTTCTCCTCCGCCGAGCTCCAGTGGGTCGTCGACGCGTACGCGATCTCGTTCGCGGGGTTTCTGATGCTCGGCGGCCGCGTGGCGGACGGCTTCGGTCAGCGGCGGACATTCGTGGCGGCGCTGCTCCTGTTTGCCGCCGCTTCCGCGGCCGGGGGTGCGGCGCCAACCCGCGAGTTCCTGATCGGGGCTCGCGCGGTGCAGGGCTTCAGCTGCGCGTTCATGGCAGCTTCCTCGCTTGCGATCATCACCTCCTCGTTCGAGCCAGGACCCCAGCTCCACCGTGCGATCGGGCTGTGGGCGGCGATGAACGGACTGGGAGGCGCCGCAGGGACACTGTTCGGAGGCATCATCACTCAGGAGCTCAGCTGGCGCTGGGTGCTCCTGATCAACCCGCCGATTGGGATCGCCGCAGCCGTGGTCGCCTACTCGGTGGTGAGCGAGCGCCGCCGGGCCAAGGACGGGCGAGCTTTCGACCTCTCGGGTGCAATTACGTTGACGGCGGGTCAGATGGTGCTCGTGTACGGCGTGGTCGAAGCGGGGCTGCGCGGCTGGCACAGCTTCAGCGCCCTCGGGCCCATCATCCTTGGCCTGGCTCTCCTCGTGGCCTTCTGCGTGATCGAGGTGTGGGTCGCTTCTGCGCCGCTCGTGCCGTTCAAGGAGCTGACCAAGCCATTGCGGGACGCCAACGGGATCGTGCTGCTGTTCAGCGCCGCGCTGTTCCCGATGTGGTACCTGAGCTCGCTTTATCTGCAGCAGGTACTCGGGCTCTCGCCGCTGAAGGCCGGCCTGACATTCCTGCCGATGGCGCTGACGATCATGGTCGTGGCCCGCAGCGCGGGGAGGCTCGTCAGCCGCTTCGGCGTGCGCTCGGTGCTCGGCAGCGGCTTGATCATGATGACCGTCGGATTGCTGCTGTTCACGAAGATCGCTTCGAGCGGCAGCGCCATCGTCTATGTGGTGGTCCCGGGGATCCTGACCGCCGCCGGGATCGGTATGTCCATCGTTCCCTCCACGATCGCCGCCACCCAAGGCGCCAAGCAGGGGCAGACTGGCCTCGCCTCAGGTCTGGTCAACACTTCCCGCCAGATCGGTGGCGGCCTGGGCATCGCGGTCCTGATCACGCTGGCCACCACGCGCTCGAGCCACCTGATCGGTGGGGGTCAGGGCGTACCGCAGGCGTTGACCGAAGGGTTCCGGCTCGGCTTCTACATCGCCGCGGGCCTCTGCGCCGCGGCCGCGTTGATCACCTTTGTCGTGCTGCCGATGCCCGCCGCCGCTCAGAGACCGACAGCGACGCGCCGCATCCAGATCGCGGCCGCCGTCGGCCTGATCGTCGCCGGTTTCATCGGGCTCGACTTCGGGGTCGGTGGCTCCCACGGCGCCCCCATCGGCGCGTACACCACCAATAACTCCTACAGGTTCGTCTCGCAACCAACGCTTCACCCGCCGATGGTCCGGCCGAACGGCCCCACGAACTCGACCAAGCTGTCCCCGGGATACATCTTCCTCGGCGGCTTCTACGACCTGAACTACCCACCTATGGTCGGGCAGAGCGGGCCGCTCGTCCTGGACAACCGGCTACAGCCAGTGTGGTTCAGGCCCGTTCCCACGCGCTTTATCGCCTCCAACCTCACGCTTCAGACTTGGGCTGGCAAGCCCGTCCTCGCCTGGTGGCAGGGGGTGGTCACGAATACCGGCGCCACCGAACGAGGCGAGTATGTGATCGTGGACCAGCACTACAGAACGCTGGCCACGTTGCACGGTGCGAATGGCTGGGTTCTCACGGTGCACGAGCTCGTGATCCGCGGCAACCACGCCTGGGTGACTGCGAACCGCAACGTTCCCAGGGATCTCTCGAAGTACGGCGGGGCGTACAACGGGGCGCTTATCGACTCCGCGGTCCAGGAGTACGACCTCAGGACCGGCAAGCTGCTTCGCAGCTGGGACGCGCTCGACCACATCCCGCTGAGCGACTCCCAGGCCAGCCTCCCGACAAATGGCTTCCCCTGGGACGCCTACCACGTCAACGCCATCGACCTGCTGGGAGACGGGACGTTCGTGACATCGATGCGCAACACCTGGGCGGCGTACAAGGTCGACATCGCCACCGGCAGGACCATCTGGACCCTCGGCGGCAGGCACTCCAACTTCCGCTTCGCGTCCGGAGCCGAGTTCCAATGGCAGCACGACCTCGTGCTCTATCCGGGGTCGCCGTACATCTCGGTGTTCGACGACCACTGTTGCCAGATCACTGGCGGGGGCACCTATGTCTCGCCGAGTGCTCCCTCTCGAGGCCTGGTGCTGAAGCTCGACCAGCGAACCCGCACCGCGACGCTCGCCGGCCAGTACTTCCACGGCGCGGGCTTCGACGCCGAGTACATGGGGAGCGTCCAGCCCCTGGCGGGCGGCAATGAGCTGGTGGGTTGGGGCTCGGCTCCGTACCTGTCCGAGTACAGCGCCTCAGGTCAGCTGCTGCTGGACGCCGTGTTCCCGGGCCACGACCTCTCATACCGGGCGCGGCTCGAGCCTTGGGTTGGCCTGCCGCTGTACCCGCCGGTCGCCGCTGCCCGCCGGTCAGGCAACAAGACGACGGTCTACGCGAGCTGGAACGGCGCCACCCGGGTCGCGTCGTGGAAGGTGCTGGCGGCCAGCGGCAGTGGGCGGATGGCCCTCGTGGGTTGGTATGACACGTCCGGCTTTGAGACGGCGATGCCGGCGCCGCCCGGCTACAGCAGATTCGAGGTCCAGGCGCTCGACTCGAGCCGCCACGTGATCGGGACGACGCGGTCGTTCAGCCTGAGCTAGTAACGGTAGCCACAGCCAGGGCGGCCGCTCCCTCGCCGCGGCCCACGAACCCCATCCCCTCGCCGCGGGTCGCCTTCACGTTGACCCGTCCGGCGGGTAGCCCGAGGGCCTCGGCCAATGAAGCGCAGATCTGCTCCCGAACTCCCGAAAGGTGGGGACGCTCGAGCATGATCGTCGCGTCGACGTTCTCGATCGCGAATCCCTGCGCGCCGAGCCTCTCGACGGTGTGGCGCAGCAGCTGTAGGGAGTCCGCATCGCGGTAGCGCTCGTCGGTGTCGGGAAAGTGTTGACCGATGTCCCCCAGCGCGGCCGCACCCAGCAGCGCATCGATGATGGCGTGCGTGAGCACATCCGCGTCCGAATGGCCTTCCAACCCGAGCTCCGATTGGAGCTCGACACCGCCGAGCACCAGCCTCCGGCCGGCGGCGAACCGGTGGCAGTCGTAGCCGATTCCGGTCCGGATCATGCTTTCAAGAGGGCTTCGGCCACCCGAAGGTCCACGGCCGTCGTGACCTTGATGTTCGTCCGCTCAGATTCGATCACTCTCACGGTCAGACCCAGCCGCTCGAGAAGCCAGGCATCGTCTGTGGCCCGCGCCAACAGCTCGTCCGTGGCCTCCCCGAGGGCTCGCTCCAGCGCTTGACGCCTGAAAACCTGGGGAGTTTGCACCGCCCACAGCTTCGCCCGGTCGAGCGTCCGGCTCACCGTCCGGCCGTCTGCGGAGACCTCTTTGATGGTGTCTGATACGGGAGCCGCAGCGATCACCGCGTCGGCGCCCGAGCGCTCGAGCGCGGCCAGCGCGCGTTCGAACAGCGCGCTCGATGCAAGCGGCCTCGCCGCATCGTGCACGATCACGGGGTCACCCTCGCCCGCCGCGTTCAGGGCCGCCTGCACGGACTGCGAGCGAGCTGTGCCCCCGGCCACGCATACGACGCGGTCCGCTTGCGCGGGGGCGAAGTCGGTTCCCGACGGCAGCGCGATCACCGTTCGCTCTACGGTCGGCACCCCACGAAGCGCAGCCAGGCTCCACTCCACCATCGGCTTTCCCGCCAGTGCGACGAGCGCCTTGGGCCGGCCCAACCCAAGGCGCTCGCCACGACCCGCGGCCACGATCAACGCGACCGCCATCGCCTTGCCTACTTGGCCGCGACCGCGACCTTGCCGTTCGAGTGGGACGAGTCCGCCAGAAGGGTATTGAGGTGCTCCTCCACCCCCTCCTCCGTCATCTCGAGCGCATACATCAGCTCCGAGCAGAGGATCTTCCGCGCCCGCGTGAACATCTGCTTCTCCCCCGTCGACAGGCCCTTCTCGGCCTCTCGGATCGCCAGGTTACGCACGACCTCCGCGAGCTCGTAGATGTCGCCGGTCTTGATCTTGTCGCGGTTGTGCTTGAACCGGCGGTTCCAGTTCTTGGGCATCT
>VAWT01000067.1 GCA_005883415.1 Actinomycetota bacterium
CGGAGCGCGGTCAGCTCGGAGACTCGCAGTCCGGTTTGGATCGCAGTCAGCAGCAGCGCGTGGTCGCGTCTGCCGGTCCAGGTTGAGCGGTCCGGGGCGGCGAGCAGCGCCTTGACCTCCTCGTGGGTCAGGAACGTGACCAGCGCGCGGTCGAACCGTTTGGCGGGCAGCGCGAGCACACGCTCGATCACCGCCGCGTGCTCGGGATGCTTGAACGCCGCGTAGCGAAACAGGGACCGGATCGCCGCCAAGCGGACATTGCGGGTGGTGGCAGTGTTTCCGCGTTCCTGTTCGAGGTGGTCGAGGAACGCGCTGATCAGCCGCACGTCGAGATCGGCGACGTCGAGCTTCGACGGCGGCCTGCCGGTCTGCTCTGAGGCGAAGCAGAGCAGTAGCCGCATCGTGTCGCGGTAGCCGGCGATCGTGTGTGGGCTGGCGCGGCGTTGGGTCATGAGTCGCTCGGTGAAGAACATCTCGAGGGTTGGAGCGAGCAGGGTCATGGCAGGACTCCGAGGGTGGTTTCGAGGCGCTTGGCGGCGAGCGCGAGCAGTTCAGGCGCCGCCGTCAGGTACCGGTAGGTGTCAGAGGGTTCGACATGGCCGAGGTAGGTTGAGAGCCACAGCAGCCGGGGTTGCACGTCGATTTCGGCGCGGTGCCAATCGGTGACGGTGCGCACAGCAAAGCTGTGCCTCAAGTCGTGCAACCTCGGCTTCGGTGACCCGCGTGCGCCCTCCAGCCCGGCTCGTCGACGGAGCTCCCGGAAGACCTTCTCGATGTTGCTCTTGTCCGGGCGGTTGCCGCGAGTGGTAACGAAGAAGCTCTGCGTCCACGGCCGCGGCCGCAGCTCTTCGCGGTGGCGCTCATAGCGTGCAAGGGCCTCCACGGTCGAGGGATGGAGCGGCACCTGGCGGGACTTGCCGAACTTCGTGTTCCGGATCGTCAGCACGCCGACCTCGAGGTCGACGTCCTCGCAGTCGAGGTGGAGCGCCTCGGAGATCCGCATGCCGGTAACCGCCAGCAGCCCGATCACCGTGCTGTGCAGCATCGCGCGCCGCTCAGGCGTCAGCGCCGCCGCCTCGGTCAGCAGCAGGGTGATCTCATCGTCAGAGTAGATGTACGGAATGGCGTAGCGCTTGCGGTGCAAGAGCAGGCCGGTGGGCGGGATCTCGGTCGCCGGGTCGATCGTGCGCACGTGCACCGCGAAGCCTCTGACCATCGACAGCCGCGCCGCCTTCCAACCCTCGGTACCGCGCGTGTCGCACGCCCACTGGAGCGCCAGCTCCGTGGTAATCGTCGACGCGCCCGCGCGCTCGAGGAACGACACGAAGCTCGCGAGCGCCCACTCGTGCGCGCGGAGCTTGTAGCCGAGCGCCCGGCGGATCGTCAGGTAATCGGCGAGCGTGTCACGCAGCGCGGTCATGGCCGGCTCCCGGGCCACGGGCGGGAGAGCTCTCTGAGCCGCTCCCAGTCGACTTTCGCGTAGATCACGGTCGTGGCGTGTCTGCGGTGGCGAAGCAGCGAGGCGATCTCCTCGAGCGGGGCTCCCGCTCGGAGGACGTTGGTCGCGACCGTATGCCGCAGCGAATGCACCGCGATGGGCCCGAGCCCGGCCCGCTCACCGGCCGCCCGGACCACCTGCCCGATCGCGCCAGCACCTCCCGTCAGCGGCCTGAACGGCGCGCGCACGGTCAGGAACACATGCAGGTCGCTGCTCACTGGGCGACCCTGGCGCAGATAGTCGACCAGCGCCTCGCCAACATCGGTCGGGAGCGGCAGCCGCTCGTGGCGGTCACCCTTGCCGCGCACGATAAACTCGCCGGCACGCCAGTCGATGTCCGCCAGTTGGAGCTTGGCGACCTCGCACGCACGCACCCCCAGGCGTGAGAGCATCAGCAAGATCGCGAAGTCCCGGCGGCCGACCGCCATTGTCCGATCACAGCTCGCCAGCATCCGCGCCACGTGCCCGGCGGGAAGCGCCTTCGGCAGCGACGCGCAGCGCCAGCTGGCAACCTTGGGCACCGCGTTGCTCAGATCGACCGGGGTCAGCCCCTCCAGGAACAGGAACCGCAACAGTCCCCTCAGCGTGCTGACCAGCGCGACACTCATCCGCCGACTGCGGCCCCGGCACTCCGCCAGCACGAACCCCGTCACGTCAGCCGCCGTCACACCGTCAAGGCCGCCAGCATCCGGGGCAAGCCGACCGGTCCTCTCCTGCGTCTGACTTCGCGATAGAGGTTGGGTCGTTTGTCATGCCAATCCTGGAAGGCTGTCCGGGCCACAGACCAGGAGGAAGTGATGATGGAGAACGGCAGGCCGCGCAAGCGCCGGCAGCTCTCGCCGGAGGAGAAGTGGGAGATCTTTCTGGAGGTCACCTCGCAGGAGATCTCGCAGGCCGACGCGGCCCGCAAGTGGGGTGTCGATGTGAGCACCGTGATCCGGATCAGGCAGCTCGCGCGCGATGCCGCCCTGGCGGCGTTCGCGGCCGCCAAGCCGGGAGGACGGCCACCGTCGCCGGAGCAGGTGGAGCTGGAGGCGGCGCTGGCCGAGAACGATCGCCTATCGGAAGCGCTGAAGGAGTTGGCGGTCGAGCTCACGTTGCACCGGGGAAAGCAGCGCTCGGGCTTTTCGGCCCGGTCCCCGCGCGCGTGAGCGCGGAGACCAAGCTCGAGCTGTTGGGGCTGATTGACGGCGCCGTCGGTGATGGATGGGCGCACGCGCGAGCGTGCCGGGTGCTTGACCTCGCCGACGTGCGCGCTCACCGCTGGCGCCAGCGACTGCGCGAGACGGGCAGCCTCGATGACGGCCGTCCGGGCGGCGGCGCGGTGCACGGGTTGCTGGAGTGGGAGGAGCAGGCGATCCTTGATCTGATCGAGACGTGGGGCTGGGTGGACCGCTCGCACCGCAAGCTCGCGCACCGCGGCAGCTATACCGGCACGGTGTTCGTCGCCCCGTCGACGGTCCTGCGGGTGGCGCTGAAGAACCGCGTCGAGCTGCCGGGCGAGCCGGTCCGGCCGCGGCCGCAAGTGCCCGTGTTTCCTGAGGTTCCGTGGGAGCGCAACCGGATCTGGATCTGGGACGCGACCCACTTCACTCGCTGCAAGCGGGTCGCCTACGCGATCGTCGACGTCGTCACCCGTTACTGGATCGGCTACCTGGTCTCGACCGAGCAGACGCACACTCAGGTGCAGCTGCTGTTCGCCCGAGCGCTCGAGGACCAGGGACTGCTCGGCGCCGACGGGCTCCCGCCCGACCACGGTCCTGAGGACCCGCCGATCCTGGTGGCATGGTCGGACAACGGGACGGAGATGACCGCGACAGACACCCGCCAGTTCATGGCGCTGATGACGATCGCCCAGCATCACGGCCGGCCTGGCACGCCGACCGACCAGGCGCACATCGAATCGTTCTTCAGCCACCTGAAGGGCGACTGGCCGCACCTGACCAGCATCACCGACCCCGCGGCGCTCGATGCCGAGCTCGCCCGGATCCGCACCGAGTACAACACGGTGCGCCTGCACGCAGCGATCGGGTACGTCACCCCCGACGACGAGCATCACGGCCGCGGCCCGCGGATCCGCCGCGCCCGCGCCGCCGGGATGCGACGCGCCCGGGCCGAGCGGATCAAGCAGAATCGAGCCAGCAAGAGATGACCACCGTCAAGCACACCGATCGCGAGACCCGCTCCCTGGGGAAGAGGGGCGCTTTTGAGGGTGTCGCCCGCCGGCACGGACGCCGGCGGAACCCGGCACGGAGTGCGCCTGGATAAACCGGCTTGGAGAAGGAGATGAGAACTGCTCTACATCGAAAGACCTAGCGAGTCACGGTGGCCCCGAGTCATGCGTGCGCGTTCGTGAGGACGTGGGCGAAGCGTTGACAGGGGTGCGTGCAGGCCTGGCTATTGAGCCGCGAAATCAAAGGGTTCGGGGTGCCGACGTCGTTCCGTGTGGCGGAAGGCAGCATCGCTGGTCGCGTTGGATGATCGCGAGTGGCCGGCGAACTCCGCGCGGTCGAAGAACCGGTGCATGCGCGTCGGTCTCCAAGCGCGAGAACAGGGAGATCCCACGGTCGCCCGTCATGGGTGGTGATGCCCCGTCCTGGATGGTTCGCGGGGTGGCATGCCAGCTGGCGGCGGGCCGCGAGGGGAAGGCTACGGCGACGAGCCCTCGATGAACGACCGTGGGAAGTCAGACAGCCCCGTAGTACCTGCGAAACCGCCGAACAAGCCTGGGCGACCAGGTGCGGAGGTGGTGGAGGGAAGGGGGCTGCCCGAGGGGAACGCGCCCAGCAAAACGCGCCCCGGACACAGAGCCGGGCAAGGCGCGCCAAGTGCGCTGGATCGCGTGCGACGGATCGCGAAAGAGGACAAGGACGCGAAGTTCACCGCGCTCCTGCATCACGTCGAGGTCGATCGTCTCCGGGCGGCGTACTTCGCGCTTCGGCCGAAGGCCGCGCCGGGGGTGGACGGCATCACGTGGCACGAGTACGGGCTCGATCTCGAAGCGAACCTTCGGGGTCTGCATCGGCGCGTGCACTGCGGGAGCTATCGGGCGAAGCCGGTCAGGAGGGCGTACATCCCCAAGCGGGACGGGCGGCTGAGGCCGCTCGGTGTCGCCGCGCTGGAGGACAAGATCCTGCAGCGCGCCGTCGTCGAGGTGCTGAACAGCATTTACGAGGCGGACTTCCTGGGCTTCTCCTACGGATTCCGGCCCGGACGCAGCCCGCATGACGCGTTGGATGCGCTCGCAGTCGGGATCGAACGCAGCAAGGTGAACTGGGTGCTGGACGCGGACATCCGCGACTTCTTCGGCCAGCTCGACAGAGCCTGGCTGGAGCGGTTTCTCCAGCACCGGATCGCGGACAGGCGGATCCTGCGGCTGATCCAGAAATGGCTGGCCGCCGGGGTCATCGAAGACGGGGAGTGGTCAAAGACCGAGCGGGGGACCGCGCAAGGGGCGTCAGTTTCGCCGCTGCTTGCCAACGTCTACCTGCACTACGTCTTCGACCTTTGGGCCCACCAATGGCGGCAGCGACACGCGCGCGGAGACGTGATCCTCACGCGGTTCGCCGACGACTACATCGCGGGCTTCGAGCACCATGACGACGCCGAGCAGTTCCTCGCCGACCTACGCGACAGGCTCGCGAAGTTCGGCCTGGAGCTGCACCCCGAGAAGACGCGGCTGATCGAGTTCGGACGGTTCGCCGCCCGAGACCGAAAGGCGCGCGGGCTCGGGAAGCCCGAGCCGTTCGAGTTCCTCGGATTCACGCACGCGTGCGCGAACAAGAGCACCGGATGGTTCGTGCTACGGCGCCACACGAACAAGAAGCGGATGCGGGCCAAGCTCAGCGAGGTCAAGGCCGAGCTCAGGCGACGCCTGCATCTCCCGATCCCCGAACAAGGACGCTGGCTCGCCAGCGTCGTGCGCGGGCACTGCAACTACTACGGAGTGCCCGGCAACAGCGACGCGATCAACGCGTTCCGCGACCAGGCGACCCGACACTGGTACTGGGCGCTCAAGCGCCGCAGCCAGCGCCACCGCCTGAACTGGGAGCGCATGCACCGCATCGCGAAACGATGGCTACCGCCCGCCCACATCACGCACCCGAACCCTCTCGAGCGCTTCGACGCCAACACCCAAGGGAGGAGCCCAGTGCGGTAGTTCCGCTCGCTGGGATCTGCGCGGGGGGCGGCCAGCAATGGCCGTCCCTACCGCGATTGACGCCTCGGAGCTCGCTCCGAACACCTACCAACACGCCCCGCCACAGCCCCCAGGATTGGTGTGAAGAAATCGGCCGCTGTATCGCGAACTCAGAAACAGTGCACGTCGTGTCGTCGGCGGCCCAGCCGCGGTTGCCGATCAGCCCGAAGTCCCGCTTGGCATGAACCCGGGTGCGACGCCGATCCGATGACGCGGTGGCGACGGCGCTTGCCGATCGCCTGACTCGTGCCAGCCAGCAAGCGCCCGGCCGCTGTCGCTCTCTCGACGGAGCAGCCACCTCTGGCGATCGTCGCCCGGCTGCTGGAAACGGACACAGGCAGTCACGCGCCGCCGTCGGCGGCGGATGCCCGTCTGAATGTGAAGGCAGGGCTCGCCGCGCGCGAGGGCAAGAGACCCGAGTTTCGCCAGATGCGCAACCG
>VAWT01000068.1 GCA_005883415.1 Actinomycetota bacterium
CGACGGCCTCCTCGAAGCTGAAGCTCCCTCGCGCGAGCAGCTGACGCAGGTGCGCCAGACGCTCGGCAACGGTCACCTTCGAAACCGGGATGTGGCGCACGTCGACCCGCTCCGGCGGCTTGAGCAGCTCCCCGATCGCCTCGCTCAGGACGCTCTGGTCGTAGACGGCCCGGGCTTGTTCGAGGGGCGCCCGGCGCAACGCCGCCGGCAGCGGCGCCGACCGGTACCGATAGGGCGACTCCCGCTCGAGCCGCTGCCGCAGACTCTCCGCCGCGGCGCGGTACCGGTGGGCGTCGAGCAGGCGCGCCAACAGCTCCTCGGCCGCCTCGCCGGGATCGAGCTCGATCTCCTCCTGATCCTCGCCGGGCAGCATCAGCCGGGATTTGAGCTCCAGCAGGGCTGCGATCAGCACCAGGAACTCAGTCGCCGCCTCGAGCTCGAGCTCTCCCCGCCGCTCGAGGTGGTCGATGTAGGTGATGACGACCTCCGCCAGGTCGACCTCCAGCAGGTCGACCTCCTCCCGCAAGATCAGCGTCAGCAGGAGATCGAACGGACCGGCGAACACGTCAAGGTCGAGCTCGAGGTCGATCAGGCGCACTGGACTGAGGCTACTGCCGCGGCCGGACCGGACCCACGCCCATCGCTTCGCGCACGTCCGCCAGCGTGCCCGAGGCTACTTCGCGAGCCTTGGCGGCTCCTTCCTCCAGTACCTGCTCCAGCTTGGGCTCATCCGCGCGCAGCTGCGCGTAGCGCTCCCGCACGGGCGACAGGTAGGTGACGACGGCGTCCGCCACCGCCTGCTTGAAGGCGCCGTAGCCCTCGCCGTCGAATTCCCGCTCGATCTCCTCCGGCGCCGTTCCGCGCACGGCGGCGAGGATCTCGATCAGGTTCGAGATACCTGCCTTGTCCGGAGCGCGGACGACCTCGGTACCGGAGTCCGTGACCGCCGAGCGGATCTTCTTGCTCACCGCCGGCGGTTCGTCGAGCACGTACACCGTCCCCTGCGGCGACCCGCCGGTGGTCGACATCTTGCGGTCCGGAAACTGGAGGTCCATGATCCGAGCGCCGACCTCCGGGATGCGGGCCTCGGGCACGACGAGGGTCTGGCCGAAGCGGGCGTTGAACCGCTCGGCGATGTCCCGCATCAGCTCCAGGTGCTGGCGCTGGTCCTCGCCGACCGGGACTTCCTGGGCGCGGTAGGCCAGCACGTCGGCCGCCATCAATACCGGGTAGAAGAACAGGCCCGCAGAGACAAGCTCACGCTGGGCCGAGGACTTGTCCTTGAACTGAGTCATGCGGTTCAGGTCGCCGAACGCGGTGACGCTGGACAACAACCAAGTGAGCTCGGTGTGCTCATGCACATCGCTCTGGCGGAAGAAGATGCAGCGGTCCGGCTCCAGGCCGGCCCCCAAGAGCGTGGCGGCTGTGTCGTACACCGACTCCCGCAGTATGTCCGGCTCGTAGGCGACTGTGGTGGCGTGCAGGTCGACGACGCAGTAGATGGCCTCGCCCCGGTGCTGACCCGCGACGTATTGGGTGATCGCGCCTATGTAGTTGCCGAGATGCTTGCGGCCGGTCGGCTGGATGCCGGAGAAGATCCTCATTGCGATGTCGGCGTCAGGCTACTTCGCCAGCGAGCGAAGGACCGGCCGCCCCGAACCGGGATCCTCGGCGCGCGTCTTCGGTCGGTCGCGCCTCAGAAGCCACGCCGCGATCACGCCCGCCACGGCGCCGCTGACATGCCCCTGCCAGGAGACTCCGTAGTGCGGCACGATGCTCGCCAGCAGGACGGCGCCCCAGACGACGCCTACGATCGCCCCAGTGAACAGCTCGAGCAGGCTGCGGTCGAAGAACCCGCGCGCCAGCAGATACGTCGCGTATCCGAACACGACTCCGCTGGCTCCGACCGTGGGGACGCCCACAGGCGAGATCAGCCATGTCCCCAGGCCGCCGATCACGATCACGATGGCGGTCACCAGAGCCAGCCGCGCCGCTCCCCGCAGCGCGATGATCAGGCCCATGAACACGAACGGGATCGTATTGCCGATCAGGTGCTGGAAGCTTGCATGGATGAAGGGGGCCGTGAGGATTCCCCACAGGTGGCTGAAGCTGCGGGCGTAGATCCCGTCCTGGTCGAGCCTGTTCGAATCGACCGTGTTGATGATCTCGACGATCCACATCACGGCCACGATCGCAGCGAGCAGGCGGACTCCCTCCACCCGCTGCTGGGCCTTGATGGACAGCTGCCGCCGGGGACGGTGCGCTTCGGGGCTCGTGACGCTCATCTACCTAAAGGATCGCAGAGCGCTTCGAGTGCCACCGCCAGTGCGACTTCGGCCCGCTGCCGCAGTGACTCCGTGAACACGAACTCATCCGGAGTATGGGCACCACCGCCTCGGGGGCCGAGGCCGTCCACAGTCAGCGGGATCACCGGCGCGAAGTGGCTGGCGTCACTGGCACCGCCGCGGGAGGCACCGACGATCTGGCGGCCAAGCCGGGCGCTCGCTTTCTCCAACAGAGACCGCGTCGCCTTTCGGGAATCCATACCCGGCCACCGTCGCTCGAACGTCGCGGTCAGCTCCACCCCTCTGAGCTCGCGCGGAACCGCGTCAAGCACGGGCTCGAACGTCTCCAGGCGGTCCCCCCGGACGTCGAAGATCAACTCGCCGGCCGCCGGCACGACGTTGAACGCCTGTCCCGAGCGGATGATGGTCGGCACCACGCTCAGCCGGTCAGGGCCGGTGGGCGCGTGGAACCGCGCGATGGCTGGCGCTGCCTCCGCCAAGGCAAGCAGCGCGTTCCGTCCCTGGTCGGGAGCGCTGCCCGAGTGTGCGGCCCGGCCGGTGGCGTTGACACGCAGCGTCCCGGCCGCCTTGCGCTTCACGACCACCCCTTCCTCGCGGCCTTGTCCTCGCTCCCCGGCCTCGAAGCACAGGCAGGCGTCGTAGTTGGCGAAGCGCTCGACATGGCGGAAGTCGGTCGTCCGCCATTCCTCGTCGGTCACCAGCAGCACCGAGATCTCCGAGAAGAGCTCCGGGCGCTGAGCGAACACCCGCGCGACCTCGAGCGCCAGCACCACCCCACCCTTCATGTCGGCAGCACCCGGCGCGTAGAGCCGTCCGGACTCGCGCTTGAGCGGGCCGTGGGCGTGGTGGCCGATCACCGTGTCCACATGCCCCAGCAGCAGCAGCCGCCGCGCGCCGCGGCCGGAGATCGTGGCCACCAGATCGGCGGCGCTGCGCTTCGTCGAGCACGGCACCCGCTCCACACTCGCCTCCACCGGGAGGAGCGCCACACAGACCGCGATCGCCTCCTCGGCGCCCTCGAGGTCACCCGAGGGAGACGACGCAGCGACGAGTGCCTCGAGCTCGCGCTCAGCCCGGGTGGCAATCTCGGCGGCGTTGCTGCGGATCGTGTCGTCCATCAAACTCAAACGTAGATGACGCGCGCTGCGGTCGTCGGGCACATCGAATGGGTCGACTTCGTCCCGGTCACGCGGCTGCCTCGGCCGGGGGAGGTGATCCACGCCGACGGCGCTTTCACCCGGGCCGCCGGCGGCGGTGGCGTCGCGGCCGGCGTGCTCGCGGAGCTCGGCGCAGAAGTCGACTTCTTCACTGCCCTGGGCGACGATGGCCAGGGCCAGGCAGCCGCCGATCAGCTTGCGCAGCGCGGCGTCCGGATGCACGTGGCCTGGCGGCCCGAGGCGACGCGACGGGCGATGACCCTGCTCCAGGACGGCGGCGAGCGGACGATCGTCACGATCGGCGAGCGGCTCGACCCGCTCGGCTCCGATGATCTGGACTGGGACCGCCTGCATGCCACCGACGGCGTGTACGTGACAGCGGGCGACGCGGGCGCGCTGACGCGGGCGCGGGCGGCTCCGGTGGTGGTGGCCTCGCCGCGAGCCCGGACGGCGCTCGAGTCCTCAGGGTCTCGCCTCGACGCGCTGGTGTTCAGCTCCCACGACCGCGATGAGCGCGTCTGGGCAGAGCGCTCCGCGGCGCGCGCCAGGCTTCTGGTCGCGACCGAGGGCCCGGCCGGTGGCCGCTGGTGGGGCACCTCGGAGGGTCGATGGAACGCGGCCCAGCCACCCGGGGCCGCAGTGGACTCCTACGGCTGTGGCGACTCGTTCGCCGCCGGGTTCACGTACGGGTTGGCCAGCGGTCTGTCGGTGCAGGAAGCAGCGGCTCTAGGAGCGCGGTGCGGCGCTCGGTGCCTGACGCGGGCCGGGGCGCCCTGATCTACATCGGCTGGCGGACGACGGGCCGCCGCGCGGCGCCGGCCTCATCGAGCCGCCGGACCGGGGTCGTATACGGAGCGTTCTGGGCGACCGAGGGGTCGTCCCGCGCCTCGCGCAGGATGTCCGCGACGACCTCCACGAACCGGTCGAGCGTCTCCTTGCTCTCGGTCTCGGTGGGCTCAATCAGGAGCGCCTCGTCGACGATCAGAGGGAAGTAGACGGTCGGCGGGTGCACGCCGTGGTCAAGGAGGCGCTTGGCCAGATCGAGGGTCCTTATCTGAAGCTCTCGCTTCATCGGGGCTCCGGAGAGCACGAACTCGTGCATGCAGATGCGGTCGTAGGCGGCGGGGAGGTACTGCGCCAAGCCCTCGCCCTTGAGCCGGGCCAGCAGGTAGTTGGCATTCAGGACGGCGACCTCGGAGACCTCGCGCAGTCCTGCCGCTCCGAGGGAGCGGATGTAGGCGTAGGAGCGGACGAAGACTCCGTAGTTGCCCTGGAAGCCCCTCAGTCGCCCGATCGATTTCGGACGGTCGTGGTCGAGGTCGTAGAACGGCGCGGCCCCGTCGCCCTCCGCGGGCTCGCGCCGCACCACCTGCGGCCGGGGCAGGTACGGCTCGATGCGGTCGGAGACCGCGATCGGCCCGGCGCCGGGCCCGCCACCGCCATGCGGTTGGGTGAAGGACTTGTGCAGGTTGAAGTGCACGATGTCGAAGCCCATGTCCCCGGGCCGGCTGATGCCCATGATCGCGTTGAGGTTGGCCCCGTCGTAGTAGAGCGTGGCGCCGACGCCGTGGACGATGTGCGCGATCTCCTCGATTCCCTCCTCGAATAGCCCCACGGTCGAAGGGTTGGTCAGCATCAGGCAGGCGACCTCGTCCGTGGCCTTCGCGCGGAGATCGTCGAGGTCCACGTTGCCGCGCTTGTCGGTCCCGACCTTCACCACCTCATAGCCGCCCATCGTCACGGTCGCGGGGTTGGTCCCATGCGCGGTGTCGGGGGTGAGGACCTTGGTCCTTCGCTCGCCGTGGTCCTCGTGGTAGGCGCGGGTCAGCAACACTCCCGCCAGTTCTCCGTGTGACCCTGCCGACGGCTGCAGGGAGACGTGGGGCAGGCCCGCGACGTCCGCCAGCTCCTGCTGGAGCCGCCACATCAGCTCGAGCGCTCCCTGGGCGTGGGCGGGGTCCTGGAGCGGGTGCAGCTTGGAGTGGCCTGGCAGCGCCGCCACGCGCTCGTGCAGCTTCGGGTTGTGCTTCATCGTGCACGACCCGAGCGGATAGAAGCCTGTGTCCAGGTCGAAGTTTCGCTTCGACAGCCGGTTGTAGTGGCGCACGATCTCGGGCTCTGAGAGCTCGGGCAATCTCGGCGGCTCGGAGCGCCTGAGCTCAGGCGCCAGCAGCTGGTCCAGCGCCCGCTTTGGCACATCGAGCTCCGGAGGCACGAATGCCCGCCGGCCCCCCCTGGAGCGCTCGTAGATCGTCAGCTCGTCATCGGCCGACGCGGTGAACCAGCGCCCGTTCATGCCCGCGCTCCCACCGGTGAGCGCTCCGCCGCGACCGCGGCGCCGAGCACCTCCGCCAGGCGGTCGATCTCCACCGGCTGATGGTGGAGCGCTGTGACGCCGTCGAGCGCTTGCAGGCGCTCCCGGGCGTAGGCGGTCCGCTGGACCATCAGCTCGGCGAGCTCCACGATCCCGCGCCGTCCTAGCCAGCTCAGGTAGATCACACCAGCGAGCGCGTTCAGCGCCTGGGCGGTGCAGATGTTGGACGTCGCCCGCTCCCGGCGGATGTGCTGCTCGCGGGTCTGAAGCGTGAGCACGAACCCCCGCCGGCCGTCGACGTCGCGGGTCTCCCCTGCGATGCGGCCGGGCATCAGACGCATCAGGGCCTGGCTGGCGGCGAAGAAGCCGAATGACGGACCGCCGAAGTCGAGCCGGTTGCCGAGCGTCTGTCCCTCACCCACCACGATGTCCACGCCACACTCGCCCGGCGTCTTCAGCAGAGCGAGCGGCAGCGGGTCGCAGGCGCAGATCGTCAGCGCCCCCACCTCTTTGGCCGCACCCGCGAGCTTCTCCAGGTCTTCCACCGCGCCCAGGAAGTTCGGCTGCTGGACCACCACGGCGCTCACGCCCTCATCGAGCTCCGGCAGCTCCGTCAGGCCATCCGACAGCGGCACCTCGACCACCTCGATGCCGTATCCGTGGGCCAGGGTCTTGAGCGTCTCGCGCGAATGGGGGTGGACCCCGCGAGACACGATGAACCGCTCCCGGCCGTGGGCCAGCTTGGCCACGTAGCCAGCGGCAGCCACCGCGCTCGGGCCTTCGTACACGGAGGCGTTTGAGATTGGGAGGCCCGTCAGCTCACAGATCGCCGTCTGGTACTCGAACATCGCCTGCAGGCCGCCCTGGGAGATCTCCGGCTGGTAGGGGGTGTAGGGAGTGAGGAATTCCGAGCGCTCGATGATCGAGTCGATCAGCGCCGGCACATAGTGGTCGTACATGCCCGCGCCAAGGAACGACAGCTCGTCCTCGGTCGAGGTGTTCCGCGCCGCCAGAGCGCGGAGCTCGTCGTACACCTCCTGCTCGGCGCGACCGCCGCTGAGCGGGCGGTTCCGATCGAGTCGCAGCGCCGCGGGGATGTCGGCGAACAGCTCCTCGATCGACGAGACCCCGATCGCCTCGAGCATCTCGCGCCTGTCGGCGTCGGTGGCGGAGACGTAGGAGCTCACTGAAGCGTTGCCTCGTATGCGTCGGCCTTCATCAGGGCGTCGCCCTCGGACGGGTCGGACAGCTTGATCTTCACCAGCCACCCTTCGCCGTAGGGATCCTCGTTGATGGTCTCCGGCTGGTCCTTGAGGCTGTCGTTGACGGCCACGACCACCCCCGACAGCGGAGAAATGACGTCTGAGACTGCCTTGACCGACTCGACCTCGGCGTATGGCTCGTCCTTGCGGACCTGGCGGCCGACCTCAGGCGTCTCGAAGAACACGACCTCGCCGAGCTGGTCCTGGGCATACCAGGTGATCCCCAGCGTGGCCTGCTCACCCTCGACGCGTGCCCAATCGTGCTCGGCGTGGTACAGCAGATCGTCGGGATAGCTGGGGTCGGGCATTTCTCTTCAGCGTTCCTTTCGGTACAGGGGCTTCTGCGCGATGGTCGCGAGACGGATCGTGCCCCGCACGTCAAGCTCAATCCGGGTTCCCACTTGCGCTCTCTCGGCGGAAACGTACGCCATCCCGATGCCCTGCTCCAGGCAGGGCGAGAACGTTCCGCTGGTAACCACGCCGCCCCCGAGGACGGGGTTGCCGTGGCGCGCGATCCCCGGGCCATCGATCACGAACGGCACGAGCTTTTCGGCCGTCCCTTGCGCGCGGTCCTGCGCAACCCGCTCGGAGCCGATGAATGCTGTCTGCTCCTTGCAGCACCACCCCAGCCCGGCTTCGATCGGGCCGCGATCCTCGACCAGGTCGTTGCCATAAAGGTGAAAGCAGGCTTCGAGCCGCAGTGTGTCGCGTGCCCCGAGGCCCGCGGGCGTGGCGCCGGCTTTGACAACGGCGTCCCAGACGACCGCTGCAGCAACCGGCGCGACGAGGAGCTCGACTCCGTCCTCTCCGGTATAGCCGGTGCCGCACACCAGGGCCGGCACGCCCGCCACATCCCGCTCGCAGCAGTGAAACCGCGAGGGCAGCGATCCATCGGCGAGACGTGTGACTACGTCCCGCGCCTCCGGGCCTTGCACCGCGAGCATCGCGAAGTCGGCGGCCCGATCGACCACGTCGACGTCGAAGCCCTCGGCTTGCGTCTGCATCCACGCCAGGTCCTTTTCGTGGTTGGCCGCGTTGGTGACGGTCAGGAACTCGCAGTCGGCCAGCCGGTAGGTGAACAGGTCGTCCAGCACGCCCCCGTCCTCGCGACACAAAACGCCGTACTGGGCTCCCGGATGCCGGCGTATTGGACCGGCATCTCAAACCCGGCGAACGGCACCATCCGAGCCCCAGCCGCCGCGTGCCGCTCATGCAGGGACGTCCGTTTGAGAACCGACTCGGGAGCCTGAGTCATATCCGAACGCGGAGGCTACTCACCCGGACGCTCTGGCTCCTGGACCGGGTCTGCATCGTGGACCGGGCGCACCCGAGCCCACGCACGGCGCAGCGGCCGGACCGCCAGGTTGACGTCCGCGACATGCGGCTCGAGCCGCACCACGGCCCGTTCGACTGCCGCCATCCGCTCCGCCAGGTCCCCGATACGAGCGTTGAGGTCCCCCATCTCGCCTTCGATTCGCTCGACGGAGGCATGCATCCCGACCATCTCGGGGTCCATCGAGCCGACATGGGAGCGAATCGCGGCCAAGTCGGCCGCGATCTCGGGCAGCACGTGACGCAGGAACGCCGCGGCCGCCACCAGGTCCGCGAGCGGCTCTCCCAGGATCCTGCCCAGCGACGGTAGACGCAGCCTTCCTTGCTGCCCCAGCTCGTCCGCGTCGCCTGAGCGCTCCCCGCTCATCTCGAGGCGGAGGCTAGCGGACGGGGCAGGGGCTGTTCCGCCAGGACCTACCCCCTGAGACCCGAGTCGGGTCTGGGCTCAGCGGTCCTTCAGGAACGACGGGATGTCGATCTCGTCGTCGCGGATCTCGAGCGATGAGCGCTGGCGATCGTCCATCGATACCTCGCGGTCCCGGCGCTCGGTACGAGCCTGGGGACGCGTCGTGCCGGTACGCACCCGATCGTGCTCGAAACCGGTGGCGATCACCGTGACCCTGACATCGTCCCCGAGGGAGTCATCGATCACGGCGCCGAAGATGATGTTCGAGTTCGCGTCCGCGGCGCTCTGCACGATCTCTGCCGCCTCGTTTACCTCAAACAGGCCTAGCTCGTGCCCGCCGGTGATGTTCAGCAGAATCCCCATAGCGCCTTCGACCGATTCCTCTAGCAGCGGCGAGGAGATCGCGATCTTCGCGGCCTCCGACGACCTGTTTTCGCCGGCCGCGGTCCCGATTCCCATGAGCGCGGTTCCGGCGTCGCGCATGATCGTCCGCACATCCGCGAAGTCCAGGTTGATCAGACCAGGGATCGTGATCAGGTCGGTGATTCCCTGCACGCCCTGGCGAAGCACATTGTCGGCCTCGCGGAAGGCGTCGAGGATCGTGGTCCGTCGCTCGACGATCGAGAGCAGCTTCTCGTTCGGGATCACGATCAGGGTGTCCACGTGCTCGCGCAGCTCTTGGATCCCTGACTGGGCCTGACGCGCCCGTTGCGTTCCCTCGAACGCGAACGGGCGCGTGACCACCCCCACGGTCAGCGCCCCAATCTCGTTCTTGGCGATGTCAGCGATCACGGGTGCCGCGCCGGTGCCGGTGCCGCCCCCCTCACCCGCGGTCACGAACACCATGTCTGCGCCTTTTAGCGCCTCCTTGATGTCATCCCGCGATTCCGCCGCCGCGCCGTGCCCCACGTCGGGGTTGGCGCCGGCGCCGAGTCCGTGCGTCAGTTCGTGGCCGATGTTCAGCTTGATGTCGGCATCGGCCATCGCGAGCGCCTGCGCGTCCGTGTTGGCGGCGATGAACTCGACCCCACGCAGCCCGGCGTCGACCATCCGGTTGACCGCGTTCGTGCCGCCGCCACCGACGCCGACGACCTTGATGACTGCCAGGTAACTGCCGCTTTCCATGAGTTCCGTCCAACCCTCGAGTTAGCGTTAAGTGTCTTTGCTCGGGTTTGCCGTATTAGCGGAGTTTCGCACGGTACGCCTGGGACTGCGGC